>JAFZMV010000132.1 GCA_017553205.1 Selenomonadaceae bacterium
GACAATATGTCGACAGTCACGGGTGCTAAAGAAGTACTTTGCAAATAAGAAGAAAAGTAAGCTGAAGCCGAAAGGCAACAGTGTAGAGGTTGCTTGGCACAGCCATTAAGAATAAGGACGCACGTCAGCGAATAAGGACTGACCTCTACAGAGTTCAAACTTCTTAAGAATCCCCCGCCTTTAGGCGTGGGGAGTGTCAAGAACGTAAAGGAAGGAAAGAAAATTTTATGAACATTATCGAAATTCTTGAGAAAGAACAGCTCAGAAAAGACATTCCCGAATTTGCTCCCGGCGATACCGTCAAAGTCCACGCAAAAATTGTTGAAGGTACTCGCGAACGTATTCAGGTTTTTGAAGGCGTTGTCATCGCAAGACAGGGCAGTGGAGTCCGTGAAATGTTCACAGTCCGCCGCATTTCTTACGGTGTTGGTGTTGAAAGAATGTTTCCGGTTCATTCTCCCCGCGTAGACAAAATTGAAGTTGTTCGTCGCGGTAAAGTCCGCCGTGCAAAACTTTATTACCTCCGTAAACTCACAGGTAAAGCCGCACGTATCAAGGAGAAAAAAGAAACAAAATAATTTTCTAAGTTCGTACAAAATAAAAAACGGGCAGGGATTAAAAATTTCCTTGTCCGTTTTTTTATTGCGAAAATTTAATAATGCGGGTGAAGTTTCACATACTCAACAGGTCTGCTCCAGTCTACATGAACTCCGGTAGCCTCCCAAAGTCTTGTTAAAACAATTTTCAAACTTTCCGCGTCAGCCTTCGGATCAATAATTTCTTCGGTGAAATCAAGAAGAGTTTCATGAGGGACGGCAATTTTATGAGGAGTCGATAAAAATTCTTCCGTTTTTTTCTTTCCCTCTTCGTCGCCCAGAACAACATTTATTTTTTTTGCGGTTTCGTCGTATTCAACATAACCGAGATTATCTTTGTAACTTATCGCCGTGCTGAAATTTTCTTTCAACATTCCGCACTCCTTTCCATGCTCATGAAAAATTCTGTCAAATATTCGGCGGTATGTTCGGTAAATCCTTTTTTAGTCTAAAAGTTTCGTGCCGCGTTCGTCCAAAAAGTTTTTTAATTCTCTGATGTGTGCATCAATTTCCGCCGTAAATAATCTTCTAACCGACTTGCTTAAAAAATTTTCGTAAACAGACAAAAAAGCCTTGTCCACTCCTCCGAATCTTCCGCCCTGCCGAATCAATGCCCGATAAATATGTGCGGAATAATTTTCGTCACGATTTAACAGCGACTGAAAATTTCTTGGAGTCTGCATGACTTCTTCAAATTTTTTTCGGAGTTTTTCCTCAAGTTTATTTTCTTCCGTCGAAACATTCCAAATCATCGCGGCAAGGGAATTTTTTTGAAAAATTGTTTGGCGGTAAAGTGCAAACAAATTTTTTATTCCGCTGTTTTTGCCGACGAAAAAAACTTTTTCCGCCGCGTTTTTGTAGCTGATCCAAATATGATTCTGTCCTTTGACCGAATCGAAGGAAACAATTTTATTTTCAGCAGTTTCACTCAAACAGCCGTTTTCTTTCTGTTCGGAAATAAAATTATCGTAATCTTGCAAAATGTTGTCAGCACGACTGCAAATTCCCTGAAGTTCTCGACGAATTGACGTTATAATATCTGCCGCCAAAGGTTTATGCCAGTGCAAAATTTTTAAAATATCCGAATCATCTCGGAAAATCATTATATCACGATTTTTTCTGAGAAAAATTTTTTTCATTGCGTCGATACCGACGGGAGAATCTTCGTCTTCGTCCACAACGTCCATCATCACAAACAAAACCGCAGGATCATCACTTCCGCCGATAAAGAGTTTTATAAAATTTTCCGTTGACTCCTTGCCGAAAGGATACATTTCAAACACCGCACAGTTATCAAAATGATTTTCTGCAATTCTCATGTCGTCGGAATAACTCGGCAAAAAAATTTCAGTTGCGGGCGGAACAAAATAACTTGAGATAATCAAATTATTTTCGTCCATAGTTTCCTGTGCAAAAATTTTTTCTCCGCGTATAATCGTCAAAGATTTTTCGTCAGTAATTTCTTCAAGCGGAATCTGCAAAAGTTTACTCGCAAAAATTTTTCTGGAGTCGTCGCCCAAAAATATCCATTTTGCCAAAAAAATTCTCCTCACAAAATAAAATCTGGTTGATTTTACCACAGACTGCAGACAAAAAAAACTAAACTTTTTCAGCAAATTACACAGGTGTTTCACGCGGCATAGAAAATTTCAGAGCGTCGCGTAAACTCTCAACAGGTATTAAATTTATTTTCGTCGAGCTCGCAATTTTTGAAACTTCGACGAAATTTTTTTTCGGCAAAATTATATTTTTAAAACCCATTCTGACAACTTCATCAATTCTTTGACGGGCTTTACTGACTGCACGAATTTCTCCGCTTAATCCAACTTCGCCGAACATTGCACACTGTGCCAAAAGTTTTCTGTTGGCAAAACTTGATGCTAAAGAAACTGCAATCGGTAAATCTGCCGCAGGTTCATCAATTTTTATTCCGCCCGCAGTTTTTACATAAACATCACACGAGCCGATACTCAAATGAAGTCTTTTTTCCAAAACCGCTAACAAAAGTTGAATCCTTTTTACGTCAACTGAATCCGAAGTTCTTCTAGGCGGCATAAAAGGAGTAGGAGCAACCAACGCTTGAATTTCTACCAAAAGCGGACGAGTTCCCTCGACTGTCGGAATAATTACACTTCCAATTTCTTCAGCTTTATCAGGCAAAAATAATTTTGATGCGTCGGGAACGTCAACAAGTCCGCTGTCCCTCATTTCAAAAAGTCCAATTTCTGAAGTTGCTCCGAAACGATTTTTTATTGCCCGCAAAACTCTAAAATCTGCCGTGCGTTCTCCCTCAAAAAATAAAACCGTATCAACAATATGTTCCAAAACTCTAGGTCCTGCCAAATTTCCGTCCTTCGTAACGTGACCGATAACAAAAGTTGTAACGCCATGACTTTTTGCGAAACGCATTAAACCCGCCGAACATTCGCGAACTTGTGAAACAGAACCCGGGGCAGATTCAATATCAGATTTATAAATTGTTTGAATAGAATCAACTATTAGAAGTTCAGGCTCAAGATTTTCAGCGTGATGAATAATTCTTTCAAGATTATTTTCCGCACAAATAAAAAGTTCGTCGGCAAGTGCGTTTAATCTTTCGGCACGCATACGAATTTGTCTGGAACTTTCTTCGCCAGTCACATATAAAACTTTTTTTCCGTTTCTTGCAACGTAAGCACAAAAAGCCAAAGTTAAACTTGACTTTCCAACGCCGGGATCTCCAGCAATTAAAATTATTGAACCCGGAATAAGTCCGCCGCCCAAAACTCTGTCCAATTCTCCCGAACCTGTTGCAAATCTCGGCAGTTCAGTTAAATCAACTTCGGCAATTCTTTTTGGACTTTCAAAAGCTGTAGTTAAAGCATGAGCGTGCGAAGTATTTTTTATTTCTTCTTCAACTTCTTCAACAATCGTGTTCCAATTTCCGCATGAAGGACATCTGCCCAATTTTTTGAAAACTTCTGCCCCGCACTCCTGACAAACAAATTTAATTTTTTTCTTAGCCATAAAATTCTCCTCAATCTCTCAAATAATTTCTTATTTCAAAGCCGTCAAATTTTTTTGTATCTTTTAAAATAAATTCTTCGTCAATTTTCGGAAAAAAAACATCAGAAATTTTTTCTTCGTCAACCACAGTCAAAAAAATTTCTTCGGCATATGGAAGAAGTTCAGAAAAAATTTTTTCTCCTCCGATAACAAAATTTTTTTCGTCCGCTCTTAAAATTTCAAAAAGTTTTTCCACGCTCTCGACAACTTCCGCACCTTCAACATTTTTTAGAGTTCGACTTAAAATAATATTTCTTCGTGAATCCAAAATTTTTTTATCGGGAAAAGTCTGCAAAGTTTTTCTGCCGTAAATAATTGTATGATTCAAAGTCAACTCACGAAAATTTTTCATGTCGGCGGGAATTTTAAACAGCAAATTATTTTTGTAACCGAGTCCGAAATTTTTATCGACGCAGGCAACAAATTTTATTTTGAAATCTTTCGGACTGCCTAAAATTTTTTCAACTCTGTCGCCGTTCAAATTAAATTTCAATGCAGGAAAAATTTCAGAAAGCGGAATCAAAAAAAAATCCCGCTCGAATAAAAATTTGTGCGGAATTGTCAGTCGTTCAGAATTTATTTGAAAACCTTCTGCAAAAATTATGTCAATGTCAATCGTTCTTGCTCCCCATTTTTCTTTTCGCACTCGTCCGAGTTCAAGTTCAATTTTTTGCAGTTCGTCAAGAAGTTTCAACGGCTCCAAGTCTGTGGAAATTTTTACCGCCGCATTTATAAAGTCGGGCTGATTTTCCAACCCCCATGCCGCAGTTTCATAGAACGAAGAAATTTTTAAAAGTTTAACGCCGAAAATTTTTTTAATTTCTTCTGTTGCGGAAATAATATTTTTTTCACGTTCGCCCAAATTTCCGCCGAGTCCCAAATAATAAATCATTTTCTTTCGCGGAAAATTTCAACCGCAACATCATCATATTTTATCGGCAAATTTGCAAAAGGTTTATGCAAAGTGACTTTGAGTGAAGAAATTTTTTCGTAATCCGTCAAAATTTTTTCGGCAATTTCTTCGGCGACTGTTTCAATAAGTTTACGAGATTTTCCCGCGACAATTTTTTCAACGTCGAACAAAATTTTTGAATAGTCAACAGTGTCAGAAAGTTCGTCAGTTTTTCCCGACTTCGACAAACTCAAAAACATTTCCAAATCAACTTTGATAATTTGCCCGCGTGTTTGTTCTTCTTCCGTGCAGCCGTGATGACCATAAATTTCAATACCCGTTAAAATAATTTTATCTGTCATTTTTTAAACCTCCATTGTTAAAGTTACAGGACAGTGATCGCTTCCAAAAATTTCGCTCTCGATAGTTACGGCAGAAATTTTATCTGCAATTCTGTTTGAAACTAAAAAATAATCTATACG
This sequence comes from Selenomonadaceae bacterium, assembly GCA_017553205.1. Lineage (GTDB taxonomy): Bacteria > Bacillota > Negativicutes > Selenomonadales > Selenomonadaceae > Quinella. The sequence continues at coordinate 5,016 of JAFZMV010000132.1, forward strand.
CCAGCCCGAGTTATTTGCTCGTGCTTTTCCCAAATAAGACCACCAAGTATAAGCAAATTTTTCTTCAGGATACAAATATCGGAAAGTATCAGTAAATCCCGCGTTTAAAAGTTCGTCAAATTTTCCGCGTTCTTCGTCAGTGAATCCTGCGTTGTGATGATTCGACGAAGGATTTTTTAAATCAATTTCTTTGTGAGCAACATTTAAATCTCCGCAGACTATTACAGGTTTTCTCAAATCAAGTTTTTGAAGATATTCTCGAAAATCATCTTCCCAAGTCATTCGATAATCCAGCCGCTCTAAATCTCTTCTGGAATTTGGAGTATAAACATTTACAAAATAAAAATCCGTAAATCCCAAAGTTATTACGCGTCCTTCATGGTCATGCTCGTCAATTCCGATTCCGTACGAAAAAGCACGCGGCTGAATTTTTGAAAAAATTGCCGTGCCGGAGTAACCTTTTTTTTCTGCACTGTTCCAATATTGCGAACAATTTTCTAAATCAATAATCGCCTGCCCTTCCTGCATTTTTGTTTCCTGTATTGCAAAAATATCTGCGTCAATTTTTTTGTAACTTTCCATAAAATTTTTTTTCAAACATGCTCTAAGTCCGTTGACATTCCAACTTGCAAATTTCATTTTTTAAACCTCAAATCATTTTAAAAATAAAAACTTAAAATTTCTGTCACAATGCAAATTAAAATTATTGTCGCAAATGCAAAAAAATCTTTCCGCATGAATTTTAAAATTTTCATGTTTGTTCGTCCTTCTCCGCCTCGATAACATCTCGCCTCCATTGCCATTGCCAAATCGTCCGCACGTCTGAAACTTGATAAAAATAACGGAACTAAAATCGGCACAAACATTTTTAAACGTCGAAAAATATTTTCAGATTCAAAATCTACTCCGCGTGATTTTTGTGCTTTAATTATTTTGTCGGTTTCTTCAATTAATGTCGGAATAAATCTCAAAGCGATTGTCATCATCATCGCAAGTTCATGAGCAGGCACTCCGAATTTTGAAAGCGGCGACAAAATTTTTTCCATTGCGTCGGTAAGTTGTACGGGCGAAGTTGTAAAAGTTAAAAGACTTGAAAAAATTATTAAAAGTATCAGTCGAAAACTTATCAGCACTCCGAATTTTATTCCCTCGTCCGTTATGTTGAAAATAAAAAATTTCGCGATTGATTCTCCTTCGTGACTGACTAAATGTATCGCGAATGTAAATAAAATTATCCAGCTTAACGGCTTAAGGGATTTTAAAACGGTTACAGGCGGAACTTTTGACAAAAAAATCAAAAACATTGTTACCGCCGTCAAAAATGTATAAGCAACTACGCCGTCCGCAATAAAAATCAAAATCATCAGCACCAAAAGCAAAATTATTTTTGTTCGCGGGTCAAGTCTGTGTAAAATCGAATCTCCCGGAAAAAATTGTCCGAGCATTATATCCTGCAACATTCAAAAAAACTATCTCCTGAAAATCTAAAATTTCAAAAACATTATAGCATAGAAACTTAGTAGTTTGAAGATTTTTATTATAGCGATTTTCATAAATATTACGCCGACGATTAAAATTCCTAAAATCCTTGAAAAATTTTTGCAGATATAAAGAGCGAATATAAACTCACGAAAAAAAATTTAGGATTTATTGTCGCCGGAGTAATAAAAACACAAAAAATGATATTAATTCGACGAATAAAGATACAAAAATCAAGCGACAAAGCAAGCTTCGATAAAGGACAAATTTTTTTGGAGAAACAAATTTGAAATTTTTTCAGGATTAATGACAACATTGTTCATAAAGTCAGTCACTGGCGTTTCATAAAAATTTTGGATAAAATGTTAAATACCGCAAAAAAAGAATGAGTGAATAAAAATACAAGAATATAAGCCGTAATTTTTCCTTGATTTAAATAAAGTGGTACTTTATAATAACGAAAAAATTTTATGAGGCTGGTCATGAAAAAAGTTATAAATAACGTCAGCGATATAGAAAAAGAACTTCTTGAAGGTCTGGCGACGGCGTGTCCAAAAATTGTTCGCAAACTCAGAGATCAAAATATAATTGTTCGTGCAATATTGAATCCAAATAAAGTTGCAATAGTTTCGGGAGGCGGTTCCGGTCATGAACCTGCTCATGCGGGTTATGTCGGTTACGGCATGCTTGATTGTGCTGTTTCGGGAAGTATTTTTACAAGCCCGCCTGTGAGTTTGGTTTTTAAAGCGATCTGTGAAGTTGCGAATGAAAAAGGCGTTCTCTGTATCGTGAAAAATTATACCGGCGATATTATGAGTTTCGATTTGGCAATTGACATGGCAAGGAGCAAGGGAATAAAAGTTGACAGAGTTATTGTTGACGATGATATTGCGGTTACTGACAATTTAGTCGGTCGTCGCGGAGTTGCAGGAACTATTCTTGTTCATAAAATTGCGGGAGCGGCGGCAGAAGCAGGACTGGATTTAGAAACTATCAAGGAAATTGCACAACGAACAATAAATAATGTTCGGACAATCGGAGTTGCTTTGAAACTCTGCACAGTTCCTGCAGTCGGAAAGCCCGGTTTTGATGTTCCTGATACTGAAATGGAATTTGGAATCGGTATTCATGGAGAGCCCGGTATTCGTCAAGAACAAATTACAAGTGCGGACGGAATCGCAAGAAAAATGCTTGATAAACTTCTTTCACATATTTATTTTGCAGGAAATGAAGTTGTAGTTTTGATAAACGGAATGGGTGCAACTCCAATGATGGAACTTTTAATTGTCAGCCGATTTGTCAACGCATATCTTTATAGAAATGCCGTAAAAATTCATGATACTCTTGTCGGAAATTACATGACCAGTATAGACATGGCAGGTTTTTCGATAAGTCTTTTGAAACTTGATGATAATCTTCGTGCATTTTATGATGCGTCGGCAATAACTTTTGCATTAAAAAAATAAATCTAATATAATGCAGACGCGGAAAATTATCCGCGTCTTTTAAATTTTAAGAGGTGATTTTTTATGGAGAATCAAGAAAAAATTTTTGAACGCGATGACAAAAATTATTTACCGGTTTTCAATCGTTATAAAATTGTTTTGGATCGTGGAGAAGGAGTTTATCTCTACGACGTTACAGGAAAAAAATATATTGATTTTCTTGCGGGAATTGCGGTAAATGTTTTGGGACACAATTACAAACCGTTAGTCGATGCAATTTCAGAACAGGCGGCAAAAGTCATTCACGTTTCAAATTTGTATTACACGGAACCGCAGGCGAGTGCCGCAGAAAAACTTGTTAAACTCAGCGGACTGGACAGAGCATTTTTTGCAAATTCGGGAGCGGAGGCAAATGAAGGAGCAATTAAAATTGCAAGAAAATTTGCGAAAAGTTTTTCAGAAGATAAAGTTCAAATTATAACTGCGTGGCATAGTTTTCACGGAAGAACTTTGGCAACTTTAACCGCAACAGGTCAGCCGAAATATCATAAAGGTTTTGAACCGTTGCCGGGCGGTTTTGATTATGTTCACTATAATGACATTGACGAACTTGAGCAAAAAATTTCTGATAAAACTTGTGCCGTCATGCTGGAAACAATTCAGGGAGAGGGCGGAGTTTATCCGCCGAAAAATAATTATCTGCAGAAAGTCCGCGAACTTTGCGACAAACACAACGCACTTTTAATTTTTGATGAAATTCAAGCGGGTATCGGCAGGAGCGGAAAATTTTTTGCTTATGAAAAATATAATGTCAAGCCCGATATTGTTACGCTTGCGAAAGGTTTGGCGGGCGGTGTTCCTATTGGTGCATTTATCTGCACGGAAAAAGTTGCAAATGCTTTTCATGCCGGAGATCATGGAACAACTTTCGGCGGAAATCCTTTGGCATGTGCGGCGGCTAATGTTGTACTTGATACTGTTCCGAATGAAAAATTTTTGTCTGACGTTGAAGAAGTCGGAAATTATTTCAAAAATAAACTCGTCGAACTGCAAAAAAAATATCCCGAACAAATTTCAGAAATTCGCGGTGAAGGTTTAATTTTGGGCGTTCAACTTTCTAATCCGAAAAAATCCGGTGTGGAGATTGTCAACGAGTGCATGAAACGCGGGGCAATTATTAACTGCACGGTCGGAACTGTTTTAAGATTTATTCCGCCGTTGATTATTACGAAGGAACATGTTGACGAAGTTGTAAAAATTCTTGACGAAGTTTTTGCAGAATAGAATTTTATTCTCCTGCAGGAAAATTTTTTTGTTGAAAGAATAACAAGAATAAATTTCACATCTGTTTTGTTAGACGAAAGGAGAATTTTTGCATGATTGGTGTAAGAAATGTTGTAGCGATTGTTTGCGGCGGAGGGCCCGCTCCCGGAATTAACGCGGTTATTCATTCGGTTGTTAATACTGCAAACCGTCATGGTTGGGACGTTCTCGGAATGTACGACGGTTTTTCTCATCTCGGACGCGGTGAAAAATCCTATGTTCGCCTTGATCCTTCCAATGTCAACAGAATTCATTTGACAGGCGGTTGTATTTTGAGAATGTCACGTTTTAACCCGACAAAAAAAGAATCCGACCTCCGCACTGTTGTTGATACTTTGACAGAACTCGGCGTTGGTTATCTCGTCACAATCGGCGGTGATGATACTGCTTTCAGTTCCTCAAAAGTTTCTGAATATGCCCGCCAGCTCGGCAGAACAATCAATGTTGTTCACGTTCCGAAAACTATTGATAATGACTTGCCTTTGCCTGAAGGTATTCCCACTTTTGGTTTTGAAACTGCTCGTGCATTCGGCACAACAGAAATTCAAAATTTGATGGAAGATGCCCGCACTTCAAATAATCGCTGGTATTTTACTATCGCAATGGGAAGAACTGCAGGACATTTGGCACTTGGTATGGGACGCAGTGCAGGTGCGGCGGTTACAATTATTCCTGAAGAATTCCCGCAGGAAAAAATTCGCCTTCAGCAGATTGTTGACATTATTCTCGGCTCGATTGTCAAACGCTATCTCACCGGCAAAAATTACGGTGTAGCCGTTATCGCAGAAGGTGTTATCGAAAAAATTGCTGAAGAAGATTTTGCAGAAATCGGAAATGTTGTTCTTGATGAGCATGGTCATATTCGTTATGCTGAATTGGACTTCGGCGAAATTCTTAAGCAGAAAGTTTTGGCTGAACTCAAAAGACTGGGACTTAATTTCTCAATCGTCGATAAAGAACTCGGCTACGAATTCCGCTGTGCCGCTCCTATCGCTTATGACATCGACTATGCAAGAAGTCTTGGTTATGAGGCAATGCAGTTCTTGTTCAGAGGAGAAAGCGGAGCACTTATCACAGTTCAAGACAATAAAGCAGTTCCCATGCGTTTTGAAGATATTCGCGATCCGGCAACAGGAAAAACTTTTGTTCGCCGCGTAAATATCAATTCAGTTCACTACAAAATTGCTCGCGGTTTCATGATGCGTCTTGAAAAAGCAGATTTGGACGACGCAAGATTTGCAAACGCTTTCAGAATGGAACCAGAAGAATTTAAAAACCGCTACAACTATCTTTTCGACGACGAACCCACAATCTGATAAAAAATTTTTCGTAACATAAAAAAACACCTCTCGAAATGCTTTACCGGCATCAAAGGAGGTGTTTTTATTTTTCGCAAGTGTTAATAAAGGGAATCAGTATAATAATTGATATAGTTGCGTTTGATATACAGTTTTTTATGGCGTGATATAAATTTTTGTGTTAAAATCAGTGCGGAGGTGTCAAAGGTGGATTATTTACTTGTAATTTTGGCGACAGTCGCAGTGATTTTTGGCGGAAAGGCGGCTTGGGACTGGAAAAAAAATCGTACTCCAAGACTTGACCTTGACGCTATTGAAGAGGATAGAGCCGAATATCTTCAGCAGAATTTTGAAAAGGCGACAAACGATTACAGATATATTGAAGAGGCACGAAAAAATATTTCCGACAGAGAACTTGCCCGACAGCTTGAAAAAATGCAGGGTATCGCGAAAAATTTATTGTCGAATCTCGAACAAAATCCCGACAGAATTTCTTTGGCGTATAAATTTATTGATTATTATCAAGACCGTGCAGTAAAAATCGTCAAACAATATCAAGACCTTGAGGCGACTCAACTTTCTACAGATAAAATCCGCGATTTAAAAGACAGAATGAAAACAACTTTATCGGCACTTGACGAGGCTTATAAAGATCAGTTTGAACACGTCTTAAACGATCAAATAATTTCTGCAGATGCTGAATTAAAAGTTATGGAACAACAACTGGACGCGGAAGGAATAAAAAGAAAAACTGTTGAAGTCGGCGAAGTCGATGAATATGGAAATGTAAGAATTGATACTGATCTTTTGGATCAGCCTTTGGGCGGAGTTGCAAGAAAAAATCTTCCCGTTCCTCAAGTTACAAGAAGAATCAGAAAAAGAACAGCAGAATATAATGACTTGCCGCAAATTTTTCCGGAAGAAGACAGACCTCATATAGTTCAAAGAAAATTGATTCAGTCTGCACTTGCAATTTTCTTCGGAACATTCGGAGCCCACAAATTTTATCAAGGAAAAACCTTTCAGGGGATTTTATATGTTTTGTTATGCTGGACTTCTTTACCGACTTGGATAAGTTTTATAGAGGGAATACGTTATTTATTCATGCCGATTGAAGATTTTTACGAACAGTACATGGACGACGACAGAAGACGCGGAGGCAGAAGACGTTAAAACGTTAGGAAGTGATTTTTTTGAGACAGGTTGGAATTTTCGGAAAAAGAAAGAGCGGAAAATCTGCTCTGATGTACGCACTCACTCATCACAAGATGACGCAGGAAACAAATTACAGTGCAATGGAAATTGGCGGAGTCGGCAAAATTATGCTGGTCGATACTGTCGGAGTTGATGTAGAAAAATCCGGTGCAGAAAAATCCGCCGAAAGCATGGAAGCGGCGGTTATGTTAATTTCAAATGATTCTTTTGATTTGGAAATGGCATGGCTCAGCAGACTCAGAAAAATCGGTGTAGAAGTTATTTTGGCAGTCAGTCAGGCTGATAAATTTTCAGACGGCGGAAAATCTTTAGCCGCCGCAGTCCGTGAAGTTTCTGGAATGAATGTAATTTGTATCAGTGCAAAAACAGGAATCGGAATTGAAGAACTCAACAAGGAAATTTTACACAAACTGGCGGAAAAATAATTTTGAACAAAAAAAACACCTTTCAAAAGTTGTAAAAATGAAGGGTGTTTTTTTATTGTCTGTGTTACCATCTACGGCAGGAAATGAAATAAAAAAATAGAATAAATTTTCAAAATTTAGTGAGTTTTGTCACAGGTATTATTTTTTTAAGGGAGTGGTTTTCGTGGAAATGTTCATAGGATTTTTAGTCCTGCTGGCGTGTCTGCTTATAGGCGTACGTCATGGAGGAATCGGACTTGCCGTAATAAGCGGCATCGGTCTGGTGATTTTTGTTTTTGTATTCGGTTACAAGCCCGGCAATCCGCCAATAGACGTTATGTTGACAATTTTGGCGGTTGTAACTTGTGCGGGATTTCTTCAAACTTCAGGCGGTTTAACAGTTATGTTGAAATACGCCGAACAATTTTTAAGGAATAATCCAAAACATGTAACAATTCTTGCACCTTTAACAACATGGTTTTTAACTGTCTTGTGCGGAACAGGTCACGTTGTTTATACAATGTTCCCGATTATTTATGATATTGCAATTAAACAAAATATCCGTCCAGAAAGACCAATGGCGGTTTCTTCAGTTGCATCTCAGATGGGAATTTGTGCATCACCTGTTTCGGTTGCTATCGTTTCTATTGTCGGTTTTATGGCTACTGCGGGACATCATTACACAATCGCCCAAATTTTGGCGGTGTCAATTCCTGCAACAGGTTTGGGAGTATTTTTTGCGGCTCTTTGGAGTTATAGACGCGGCAAAGAACTTGCTGACGATGAACAATTCCAAGCATTTATCAAAGACCCCGAAAATAAAGAATATGTTTACGGCGAATCCGAATCACTGCTCGATAAAGAACTTCCGAAAAGTTTTTATCATGCAATGTATATTTTCTTCGGCGGAATTGCTGTTATTGCGATTCTCGGAAATTTCCCCGATCTTCTCCCGCACTTCCCTGACGCTAAAGGAAATATGAAAGCCGTTTCAATGACTGCAGTTATTCAGATGGTTATGTTATTGGTTGCGTCTTGTATCCTTTTCGCCTGCAAAGTTAAAGCAAAAGACGTGGGCAACAGCCAAGTTTTTAAATCAGGTATCGTTGCATTAGTTTCCGTTTACGGTGTTGCATGGATGGCGAATACATTTTTCTCTGCACATATGGCATTTTTGAAAGATTTTCTCGGCAGTGCTGTAGCTGAATATCCTTGGGCTTTTGCGATTATTGCTTTCTTGACTTCCAAACTCGTCAACTCACAGGCGGCGGCTATTGCTATAGTTTTCCCGATGGCTTTGAGTGTCGGAATGGATCCCGTTATTTTGATGTCATTTATCAGTGCTTGTTACGGTTATTTCTTCCTGCCGACTTATCCTTCAGACCTTGCTTGTATCGGTTTTGACCGTTCAGGTACTACAAGAATCGGAAAATATATTTTGAATCACTCTTTCATGATTCCCGGTTTAATCGGAGTTATAAGCGGTTGCTGTGTCGGTTTTGTCATGGCTCATATCGTTTTGTAAATAAATTTTTGTAGGAAAATTTTATAACAGTATCGAATAACCTTATAAAAAGTAGGGTTATTTTTTTTTTAAATTATTTTTTAAGGCGGGGGGCTTTATGAATACTCAAACTGTAAAAGGAAAAATTTTAATTTTTGTTCTGCCGATTGTTATAATTGGGCTTGTAGTTTTATCTGCGGTAATTTTTAATTACATGAAGGGAAGTTTTGAAGAACAAATCATAACAAGCAGTCTGAAAAATACTCAAGAAGTCAGCGAAGGTATTTCTGAATGGCTTGATAAAAGAATGATGGAAACTCATGAAACTGCCTCTGCACCATTTGCAAAAAATGTGGATGCAAATGCTTTAAATCAAAATAATATTTACCGCTTGAAACTCATGCAGGAACGTTATCCCGGAGTTTATGACAGTGTAAGCTGGGGACCTTTCGACGGTTCAGGAGTTTTATACGGGCAAACTTCAAGCGGCTTTAAAGAAATGCACAATAAAGAAAAAGCATGGTACAAACAAACCATGACGGCGGCTCAAGAATCTTTTATGTCGTCGCCTGTTATTTCACAAGCTACGGGAAAAATTATTGTGAACTCCATAGCCGTTGCAAAAAATGATGCGGGACAACCTTCCGCCATGATTCTTGCGGCAATTTATGTTCAAGCAGTTATGGATAAAGTTCAAGAATTAAAATTGAGTGAAAGCGGTTACAGTTTGCTTGTTTCAAAAGAAGGCGTTTATATCGTCAATCCCGATGAAAATGCCATTATGCAAAAAAATATTTCTGCTGAAGAAGATCCCGCACTTGTTGAACTCGGAAGAAAAATGTTGAGCGGAGAAAGCGGAGTTTATAATTTCACCGACAAAAACGGCGACGAAATGACAGCTTTTTACAGTTCGATAGAATCGACGGGCTGGGGTATGGCTACTCTTGCATATGACAGCGAACTTTTTGCACCTGTTCAAAATATGTTGAAAATCATGGTAATTATTTCTTTCGTTCTGTTGGTTTTAATTTCAGGCGGAATTTTATTCACAGTCAACAAAATTATGAGTCCTCTCGGAATTATGATGGAAGAAATGCACAATTTGGCAGAAGGTGATTTCAGGGACAGACCGTCAAAAATTGATTCTTCGGACGAACTTGGATTATTGGCACAGGCAGTCAGAGAAATGAGAAATAAAGTTGCAAAAGTCATGCAGTCGGTTAATTCGTCGGCACAAAGTTTATCAGCGTCGGCTGAAGAATTAAACGCAACAACAGATCAATCCGCTTTGGCGGCTAATCAAGTAGCACAATCCATTGTAAAAGTTGCTGAAGGAACTAACCAACAATTAGACGCAGTAAATGCAACATCGGGAGCAGTTGAACATTTGAACGAGGCAATTCAACTCATGGCAACTGATGCGGAAACTGCAGCGGCAAGAAGTCGTGAAGCATCAGCTATTGCACGCGAAGGCGGAGCAACTTTGGAAATTGCTATAAATCAAATTAAGTCTATAGAAAATTCTTCACAGCAAACTACAAACGCGGTTATGGCACTTGGCGAAAATTCTCAAAAAATCGGTCAAATTGTTGATACTATTTCCGGAATTGCAGAGCAGACAAATTTACTTGCACTTAATGCAGCAATAGAGGCGGCAAGAGCTGGAGAACATGGCAGAGGTTTTGCAGTCGTTTCTGATGAAGTCCGAAAACTTGCAGAATCCAGCAGAGAGGCGGCTCAACAAATTGCCGACCTTGTACAAGTTACTCAAGACGACACCACAAAAGCCATCAACGACATGGAAAAAGGCTTGGAAGAAGTCAAAACAGGTACGGAAAATATTATTTCTATGGGCGAGGCGTTCAGAAAAATTATAGACATTGTTGAAGAAGTCAGTACTCAAATGCAGGATATTTCGGGAGCAACACGCGACATGGCAGACAACGGAAAAGAAATTGTCGAACATGTAAAACTTATCGGAGAAACCAGCAGAACCGCAGCGGAAGAGGCTGAAACGGTCAGTGCGGCAACTGAAGAACAAACTGCATCTGTCCATGAAATTGCATCAGAAAGTACAAACCTTACAAGAATGGCGGGTGAACTTCAACAGGACGTTCAAAAATTTAAGTTATGAAAAAATAAAAATTTTATCCAAAAGCGGCGATAATTCAATTAAGAATTTTAATTCCAAATTGGAACAGTATGTCGCCGTTTTTTTGTGATTTGAAAAAAATTTTTTGAAAGGAAAATATTTTATGACAGCTTTAATTGATTACGGGGCAGGAAATTTATACAGCGTTGAAAAGGCTTTAACGGCAGTCGGTGCAGATGTAAAAGTTACCAGCAATAAGGAAGATTTAAAACGAGCAAAAAAAATTATTTTGCCGGGCGTGGGAGCTTTTGGCGATTGTATGAAAAATTTGGAATCAACAGGCTTAATTCCGACAATTTTGGAAGAAGTTGCGGCAGGAAAATTTTTACTTGGAATTTGCGTAGGATTGCAGATTTTATTTGAAGAGAGTGAAGAATCACCAAATGTAAAAGGACTGGGAATTTTTAAAGGCAAAGTGAAAAAAATTTCTGCCGAAAATTTAAAAGTTCCTCATATGGGCTGGAACTCTGTTGAAATAAAAAATTCAAAAATTTTTTCAGGTGTGGAAAATAAATCGTATTTTTATTTTGTTCACAGTTTTCACGCAATGCCCGACGATAAAAATTTGGTAACGGTTTCAACTGACTACGGCGAAAAAATTACTGCGGCTGTTGAACATAAAAATATTTTTGCCGTGCAATTTCACCCTGAAAAATCCGGAGATGTCGGTTTAAGAGTTTTGAAAAATTTTCTCTCGTTATAATTCCTAATTTCACATTCCTAATTGTTATGGGCAGGATACTTTTTTTTTTCGGCGAATTTAGGAAAAAATTTTTATCTGAAAGAAGGTTTTGCGGGAGTGGCTAGGATTATGGCAGTCGCGAATCAAAAAGGCGGAGTCGGCAAGACTACAACCGCCGTTAATTTGAGTGCGTCCCTTGCTGATTTAGGAAAAAGAATTCTGCTTGTTGACTGCGATCCTCAAGGAAATGCAACGGGAGGATTCGGGATAAATAAATCTACTGTTACAAAAACAATTTACGATGTTTTAATAAATAATATTGACGTAAAATATGCTCTGCAGATGACACCTTACGGAGTAAATGTCATTCCTGCCAATATAAATTTAGCCGGTGCAGAAATTGAAATGGTAAGTTTAATGGCACGGGAAACAAAACTTCGTGCATCTTTAAATCAAGTTCGTGATGACTACGATTTTATTTTGATTGACTGTCCGCCGTCTTTGGGACTTTTAACGGTAAATGCTTTGACTGCGGCAGATTCGATTATTATTCCGATTCAGTGCGAATTTTATGCACTCGAAGGAGTTGCACAACTTTTAAATACTATTGAAATTGTCAGAAGTAATTTAAATCCCCTGCTTGCATTTGAAGGGCTTGTTATGACTATGTTTGATATTCGCACAAATTTGAGCCGTCAAGTTGTCGATGAAGTCAAAAGTAATTTCGGCGGCTTGGTTTATGATACGATTATTCCGCGTAGTGTCAGACTTTCTGAGGCTCCAAGTTACGGCAAGCCGGTTATAGCTTATGACAGAAAATCCAGAAGTGCGGAAGTTTATTTAAGACTTGCTGAGGAGGTTTTAAGTCGTGTCAAGTAAACGCGGAGGACTGGGAAAAGGTCTTGGGGCAATTTTCGGGAATCAGGCAGAAAATTTTTCAAACGTCCAAGCAAAAGATGTCGTGCAGGAAATTTTTGTTTCAGCCGTTCAGCCTAACCGCTATCAGCCGAGAAAAGAATTTAATCAGGAGGCACTTCAAGACCTTGCCGAATCAATTAAAGCGTACGGAATTTTACAGCCGATTATTGTTAGAAAACTTGGTGTAGATTCTTTTGAATTGATTGCGGGAGAAAGGCGACTTCGTGCATCAAAAATTGTCGGGCTTGAAAAAATTCCTGCAATTATCCGCGAATATACGGACGCACAGACAAGCGAAATTTCTATAATCGAAAATGTTCAGCGGCAAGATTTAAACGTTGTGGAAGAGGCACGGGCTTACGAAAGACTTATCCGCGACTTTGGACACACGCAGGAAGAATTGGCGGCAAAAATCGGGCGTTCACGTTCTTATATTTCAAACTTGTTAAGGCTTTTAAATCTTGCACCGAAAGTTATTGAATTTCTTTCCAGAAATCTTTTGACGACGGGACAGGCAAGACTCTTGTTGTCTATTGAAGATGAAGAATTACAAATTAAAGCCGCACACATGATTATTGTTGAAGATTTATCCGTCAGAAAAGTTGCAGCGTTTATAAATGAGTTGAGAAATTCGGGAGTAATTCCGGGCGGCAAACCAATTACCGAATCAACTAAAAATGTTTCGGAAGTTGACGAAAAATCTGACGACACTGAACAGTCTGAAGAAAATGATTCTACGTCGAAAAAAAATTCTAATTCTCATGCTTCTGAAAAAAATCCTGAACATGAAAAATATGTTAAGCAGGCGGAAGATAAATTATCTGAAATTGTCGGGACGCAGGTTAAAATTATTTTTGACAGCTTCACAAAACAAATTCGGATAAATTTTTCGGACGATGCTCAACTTCAGCAGATTATCGGCAAATTTGAAAAAAATATTCAGGATTCTAGCGGAAAAACTCCTTCAACAAAAGAAGAAAAAATTTCCGCACTTAGAAAATTTTCAACGCTCGGACAAATCTAAATTTATTGCGGAAATTTGAAAAGTCTTTTGGTCGTTTAAGGTTCTTTTCATTTTTCCGCTTTATAATATATTGACTAAAATACGAGGTGATTTTTTTAAGATGAGTTTTCTAAACGGTGTGACGGCAGACAATCAAATTTTTTTATTCGCACTTATCGGAATGGGAATTATAATTTTTATAATGCTGTTTTTTATGATTACCATGAAAATGGATCTTTCTAACATGCAGAATCGTTACAAAAAAATGATGGTCGGTTCAGAGGGTGAAAATTTAGAACTTCTGCTCACGAGAAACACAAATGAAATTGTAAGATTTTCTGAAGAACAACAAAAACTTTCCGATGACGTTAAACGAATTGAAAAAATTTTGGAACGAGCCATAACAAAAGTTGCCATGATGCGTTTTAATGCTTTTGAAAATACCGGTTCAGATTTAAGTTTCTGCATTGCACTTCTTGACGATAACAACAGCGGTGTTATAATCTCATCAATCAACGGACGTGAAGAGGCTCGTACTTATGCAAAACCGATAGTAAACGGCAGTCCTTCCCAATATAAACTCACTAAAGAGGAAGAACATGTTTTGCGGGAAGCGTCCGAAGTAAGACATTAACTGCTTGAAAGGCGGGAATTATTACATTGAATTTTGAGGACGATTATATTGTAAACATAAGAGGCGGCGGAAAAAATTTTCAGATACGCTTAACCAAAAAACTTTTTAAACTTGCAGCAGGATCATTGGCGGCGATTTTGATAATTTTTGTCGGCTCCTTAGGTTACTCGGTTTACAGTGCATTGAACAAGCAAAAAAATGCTGAGGCTGTCGTTGAAGTCCAGCAGGCGGAAGAACTTCAGCAGGAACAAATTTTATCAATTTCCAAAAAAGCTGACGCAATGAACGAAACTTTACAAAATTTGACACAACAGGAAGAAGAATTGAGAATACAAGCGGGTTTAAATCCACCTAAAAAAGATGACGGATCGGCTCCTGCAGATGTTGGAACTCCTCCGACTGTTGAAGGAACTTCGGCGGAAATTGCCGACATACCTGAAGCGATCCCTGTGATTCCGGGCGAAGATGTTCCGAACGGACAAGGCGGACCGATTGAAAATTTATCTGTTTCTGATGTTTCTGAGGCTCTGGAAATGATTGAAAAGCAGGTTTCAGTTCGTCAGACAAGTCTTGATGAGTTTCAAACTGCTTTAAAACAACGTCGCGAAACTTTAGCTATTGCCGCATCTGCAGGTGCAACCGAAGAACAAATTATGGCTGGAGCAATTACACCGTTGCCAAATAATGTCATGACTTTGGATTTAAGTCAGTTCGGCGGCGTACCCTCTGCAGATCCTCGCATGCCTTCAATTTGGCCCACCACAGGCGTTGTTAGTTCTCCATATGGTTTACGCTGGGGCGGAAGTGATTTCCATCCGGGCATGGATATTGCAAACGATATGGGAACTCCGATTGTTGCAACCGCTGACGGTACTGTTGAATATGCCGGCTGGAATTCGGGCGGCTACGGAAATATGGTTGATATAAATCATGGAAATGGAATCATGACGCGTTACGGTCATGCAGAGCAAGTCGTTGTCGCTACGGGACAGACTGTAAAACGCGGACAAGTCATAGCTTACATGGGAAGTACTGGATTCAGTACAGGTCCTCATGTACATTATGAAGTTCATATAAACGGTCAGAGAGTTAATCCGATTTCTTATTTGTAAAATGATTGCAAGGGTGTGATTTAATGAGAACAGAACTTTTATTTATCAGTCAAGGCGTTTCTTTCATGGGAAATTCTATTCAGAAAAATCTTGAAAGTGCGGGTTATGATGTCACTCGCGTAGATCCTGAAATTAAAGAAATTGCCGCCAAAAAAGATGAAATTCCCATCTTCGTTTTTTATCTCGGTAAATTCGTTGAAGATAATCCTGAAGTGTTGGTTTATTTAAAAGATGTCTGTCTTGAAGAAGAAAAATTTTTAATTCTTCTCGGCAATCTCGACGAACTTTCTTTTGTTGAAAATACTCTTCCGCCGACGGCTATAAGTGCAAAATTTGAAAGACCTATCGACTTGAAAAAATTAACCGCCGAAGTTCAAAGGCTGGTTCATACTGTTGACGAACGCGAAATGAAAAAAAGTATTCTGCTCGTTGATGACGACCCGACTTTCTTGAAAATGATGAAAAGCTGGCTGGACTATGAATATCGCGTGACTATTGTTACAAGCGGTATGCAGGCTCTGATGTATCTTGCCGAAAATAAACCTGATTTAATTTTGTTGGATTATGAAATGCCTGTTACGAGCGGACCGCAAGTTTTGGAAATGATTCGTTCCGAAACAAAAATTGATAATGTCCCTGTAATTTTTTTGACGGGCAAAGGCGACAAACAAAGCGTCATGAATGTTTTATCCTTGAAACCTGACGGCTATTTGTTGAAGTCTTTGAACCGTGAACAAATTTTGGAATCAGTTTACGAATTTTTTGAAAAGAAACGTGCCTCAGACCTTTTGAAAATGGCAAGAACCAGATTGTAATTTGTGGAGGGGATTTTTTAGTAACTTTCTGCAAAAAGGAGAGTGAAAAAATGCTTTACGCTATGATTGATATAGGTTCAAACACGATCCGAATGGCGATTTATGAAATTGACGGCGACCGCGTGGAAATGCAAATGAAAAGAAAACACACGCTGGGACTTGCGTCATATGTCAGGGACGGCATTTTACAGCGTGCAGGAATTGATAAAGTTGTGGATATTATCAGCGAGTACAGAAATTTTTTGGAAGAACTCGGAATTTACA
The DNA here is from genome assembly GCA_017553205.1 of Selenomonadaceae bacterium. Classification (GTDB taxonomy): domain Bacteria; phylum Bacillota; class Negativicutes; order Selenomonadales; family Selenomonadaceae; genus Quinella. The sequence continues at coordinate 21,264 of JAFZMV010000132.1, forward strand.
GCGTAACGGCATTTACTACCGCTGCTATCAGAAATTCATTAAATGGTGCTGATGCAGTGCGTGAAATCTCCTACAGAACACGGACGAATATAAATATTATGAGCGGTGATGATGAAGCGACTTTTGATTTTATCGGAGCGACTCATGATTTAATTGAGGATAAAGGACTGTTAATTGACATAGGCGGAGGAAGTACTGAAATTGTCTATTTTTCCGAAAGGGAAATTAGGGTTAAAGTCAGTCTGCCGATAGGTTCTTTGGCTTTTCACACGCGATACAGCGGAGGGCATATTTTGCCGAGTGAGTCAGAATGTGAAGAAATGTACGCGGAGGCAGAAACCACAATCAGTGCCGTAAAAGAATTTCAATTTGTTTCTCATGCTCAAATCTGCGGAATTGGCGGAACATTTAAAGGTGCTATGGCTCTTTATAACGCAATGTACGGAATGCCGCGAAGAAATATGAGAATGGAAGTCTACAGGATTCAAGATATTTTAAAAAGATTCAGAAGAGATCATGAATTGATTGTTCCCGATAAAATTTTGCTTATGCGGACTGTTCCCGAACGCATGCACACTTTTATGCCCGGTCTTATTATTGCCGATGTTCTTGCGAAACGTTTTGGAAGTTCAAATATAATTTTCAGTGATTCGGGTGTTAGAGAAGGCTACATTTATTCAAAACTCATGCACAACGAAGATTTCTAATAAAAAAACCCCGCAATGTTTCGCGGGATTTTTTTATTTTGTTTCTGAAAAATTATTTAAAAAATTTGTTTCAAGCTCAGAAGTTCTTTCGGATTCTGCAGAAATTTCTGCACGGGCTGCCGCAAGTTCCTTTTCCAATTCGGAAATTTTTTTTTCAAGCCGCTGAATTTGTCTGAAAGCAACTTCCATCATTTCGCGTTCAGGATCGGGCAGAATGTCATGATTTAAATCAACGTCAATTTCTTCGCAGATTTCATTATAAATTTTTTCGTCGTTGATATTCATGCCGCGATTTTCGCAGAAATTTAGCCATGCCTGTTTGTATTCTTCCTTGTTGTGAACTCGCTGACCATGAAGAACTACAACTCTTCCGGGTATTCCGACAACCGTAGCATGCGGCGGAACTTCTTTCAAGACAACAGAACCAGCACCAATTTTTGCATGATCTCCGACTTTAAAACTTCCCAAAACTTTTGCACCGGTAGCAATAACTACATTATTTCCGACAGTGGGATGTCTTTTGCCTGATTCTTTGCCGGTACCGCCGAGAGTCACACCCTGATAAAGCGTAACATTTTTTCCGATTTCCGCAGTTTCTCCGATGACAATTCCGGTGCCGTGATCTATAAAAAGCCCGTCGCCGATTGTTGCCCCGGGATGAATTTCAATTCCCGTTAAAAATCTGCAGAAATTTGAAACAAGTCGAGCGGAAACAATCCAGCCATGCTTAAAAAGAAAATGCGAAATCCTGTGTAACCAAATCGCATGAAGTCCCGAATAACACAAAATGACTTCCAAAATATTTTTTGCGGCGGGATCTCTCTCCAAAACTACGCGAATATCTTTTCTGATTCGCGAAAAAAATTTCATTGCAGTTTCTCCAGTCCGACAACGGCATAAGCAGAAATTCCCTGCTCATTTCCGGTAAATCCGAGACCTTCTTCGGTTTTTGCTTTTACGCTGATTAAGTCTAAATCTGTTTCTAAAATTTCTGCGAGCCTTTGACGAATTTTTAAAATATGCGGGGAAAGTTTCGGCTTTTGTGCAACAATAACGCTGTCGATATTTCCTATACAAAAATTTTTCGACTTTATCAGTTCATGAATTTTTTTCAAAAGTTCTCCGCTGTCCGCATTTTTAAATTTTTCGTCAGTGTCGGGAAAATGCTGACCAATATCACCGAGAGCCACCGCCCCCAACATTGCATCAATAATCGCGTGAATTAAAACATCTGCGTCAGAATGTCCTGCCAGCCCGAGTTCATGAGGGATTTCAACATTTCCCAAAATCAATTTTCGATTTTCTGCCAGCCTGTGAACGTCGTAGCCGATTCCAAAACGTGTCATTTATTTTTTTCCGCCAAGAAGTCCGCCAAGCATATTCGCCATATCGCCCAAATCTGCTCCGCCGAGTCCGCCGAGTGCATTACTTGCAAATGCTCCCATATTCGACGAAATTTTTTTGTCAATTTCAGCGTTGGCAGAATTTACCGCACTGACAACCAAATCTTCAATCGCAGTAACATCGCCGTCCTCAAGAAGTTCGGGAGAAATTTTAATTTCAGTCAAAACTTTTTCTCCGTTGACTGTTGCGGTGACCATATTTCCTCCGACTGAAGCTGTGGCAGTTTCTTTTTTGAGTTTCTCTTTGTTCGCTTCAAAACTCTGTTGAAGTGCCTGTGCCTGTTTCATGATTGCTCCGAGATCCAATCCTCCAAAATTCTGTGCCATTTGTTATTCCTCACTTTCAAATTTGTGTATAACCTTCCGCTTGAAAAACCTTCACAGCGTTTTGTAAAAATTTGTTTTCCGCATCGTTTTCATCAGGAATTCTGCTATTATCTCTGATTTTATGATAAGAATTTTTTTTTATAATAGTTGCAGTTTTTATTTGAATACCGAAAAGTTTTTCTGCTGCATTTTCAAATCTTGTTTTATAATCCCTATGATAGACCTCAGCGAGCGGTTCGCCGTTAAAGGCAAGCGTTAAAATTTTCCCGTCAAATTCTGCAACTTCAGCTTGTCTTAAACATGCCACAAAAAAAGCATCTTTTGACGAACTTTTAAATATATCATAAAAAATTTTTTTTCCCTCGTCAAGAGAACCTGTAAACGTTTGTGGAACAGAAATTTTTTCTGCGAGTTTTTCTTGCGACGGAGTATTATTTTTTTCGGCTGTAAAATTTTCCTGCGGTTTTGAAATTTTTTGTTGTGTAGTTTGAACAGATTGAACGGACTGAACGGGCTGTACCGCTTGAACAGGTTGAACGGAAATTATTTTTGGTGCGGCTAAATTCATCAAAGTCATTTCCAAAATTATATCCGGTACGCCCGAGCCCTGCATTTCCAAAACTGCCCGCCGAATTTCTCCGACAAAATTTTCAATCTCCTGCAGTTCTGAATTTTTCCCGCCGTCAAGATTTTTAAATTCAAAATCTCTTAGCCGAGTTATCAAAGATTCTGCGATTGATATTGAAGTTAAGCCCGACTGAAAAGCATGAGTAATTGCCTGCCCGACTTCTGCACGATTTTGATTTTTGACGGCAAAAATTATTTCGTCAAGGTCAGCGTCAGAAATTAAACCTAAAGTTTTATTTACGTCGTCGAGAGAAATTTTTTCGTCCGCCATTGAATAGCACTGATCTAAATAAGTCAATGCGTCACGCATTGAACCTTCCGCAAGTCGAGCAATTTTTTTTGCCGCGTCCTCTTCCAAATCGACGTTTAATTTTTCTGCGAACTTTTTTAAATGCTTGGAAATTATTTCTTGCGGAATCAGCCGAAAATTTAAAACTTGACATCTTGAACGAATTGTCATAGGAACTTTTTGCAATTCCGTCGTCGCCAAAAAAAATGCTACATTAGGCGGCGGCTCTTCGATAAGTTTTAAAATGGAGTTGACCGCCTCAAATGACAACATATGAACTTCATCAATTATAAAAGTTTTTACGCGGGATTGGAGCGGTGCAAGATGAGCCGTTGATAATAATCTTGTAACGTCCTCTACTGAACGATTAGACGCGGCATCAAATTCCACGTTGTCCGGCGAAGAGTCAATAGACCTGCACGAATTACATTCATTACACGGAATATCTTTTGCAGTTATTTCTTCATGATTCTGTACAGCGTCATGAATTTTATCACAGTTCATCGCCTTCGCTAAAAGTCTGGCGGTAGAAGTTTTTCCTGTTCCGCGAGTACCGACTAACAAATAAGCATGAGAAAGTCTGCCGCTCAAAACTGCACGAGTAAGTGCTGAAGAAATATGCTCCTGCCCGACTAAATGCGATAAAGTTTTCGGTCGTCCGCGTGTATAAAGTGCCTCATAAGCCAAAAAAATGCCTCCTCCGCCGAAAATTTTTTCAAGTTAAGTTATATTCTGAAAGGAACGATATTATAACTGAGTCGTATGTTGAAGGAAATATTTTTTTCGACTCAACTGCATTAGAAAAATTGTCCTTTGTAGAAAAGCGTGCGGAATATTTGAAGCCTTGAAAAAATTCAGGGCTGTTTTTTTATGCCGTCAAATCTGCAACAACTGCATTTGACGCTTTTATTAAATCCTGCGGAGATAAAATTAACTGCATGCCCCGCTGTCCTGCACTGATTGAAATTTTTTCTTGTGTCATGGCTTTTTTGTCGAGGTAGACGGGATAATTTTTCTTCGCACCGAGAGGACTGCAACCGCCTCTAATATATCCCGTAAGCGGCAAAAGTTCTTTTAAAGCTATCATTTCGACAGATTTATTTCCGCTTGCCTTTGCGAGAGATTTTAAATTTATTTCGTCCGCCCCTCCGATAACCGCCATGATAATTCCTGTTTTGTCCCCGCGAGTCACCAGAGTTTTAAAAACAGAATTTATATTCAGTCCCGCAGTTTCCGCGACATGAACCGCCGATAAATCATTTTCATCGACTTCATAAGTTTTTACTTCGTATTTAATGCCGAGATTATCCAAAAGTCTTGCGGCATTAGTTTTTTTAATTTTTTTCAATTTAAACTCCAAACTTTATTTTGATAATCTGCACGGTAACTCTGTCCGTCTGCACTTAAAACAAAATTTCCTGCCTGTCCGTTGACTATCAAAGAGCCTCCGTCAGTAAACTGCAAATGAACTCCGTTATCTGTAATAGTTGCAGTCGGAATTTGTTCCTTAGTTATTCCCAATAAATTTATGGTGTCATTTGAATCTGCATTGTTTATAAAGTCGCCACCGTTTCCGGAACCGTAGAAAAATACATCTTGTCCTGAACCGCCGTTTAAAATATCTGTCGCATAACCGTTTCCGCCCCAAAGACTGCTTCCGCCGTTTCCTGCCGTGATTGTATTAGAGGCATTGTCTGCACCGATTATCATTTCAGTTCCCGAATAATTTTCGCCGTTTATATCTTCGACACCGCTTGCCATATAAGCATAAGACGGAAGATTTCCGCTTGGATTTACAATATCTATAACTTTATTTCTTGCGTCACGAATGTGAAGTTTTCCACTTGAAGAATTTAAAATTAAATCGTCGCCGGAAACTGCAACGCCTGTATAATCCGTCCAATAACTTATGCTGTCTGAAGATTTGTATTTACTGATAATATTTTCTCCGCCGTTGTAGGTGAAATTAACAGGTGTTTTAGAATTTCCGATTTGCGTATCTACATTTAAACTTTGCTGACAGAGATAACGCAAGAACATATAACCCGCAGTGTAACGAATACTGGTTCCTGTCCCTTGTTCCAATGCCATCGCTTTTGAAAGTTTTTCGCTATTTTCCGCTAAACTTGTGATGGTATCTGTTTCTTGAGCTTCAGAATCGTCCAAGCCTTGAACAAGTTCGGCTACACCTTCAGTAAAAAATTCAGGAGAGTTGTCTTTAATAATTCCTTTACCGAACATAGTAGCATGAATCAATTCATGGGCGATTGTTCTGTCTAAATAACTTTGTTGAGATCCGCCTTCAATTTCGGTATTTCCGTTTTGGTCGGCAGGATCAATTATGGCATATAATGGGACATTTATTGTCATTGAAATTTTATCAGTCGGAACAGTCATTTGAGCAGAATCAACTGGGCTCGTTGCTGCCTGTGTATCTGTAAACCAACCGCCACCCGCGAATTGAATTACTATAGTTTTGCCGTCAAAATCCAATCCGTAAGAATCATAGGCAAGTTTCAAGCCCTGATTAAGCCAAAAACCATACAAACCTTTAATAACAGTTTCCATTCCTGAAATCATTTGTTCACCGGTTATAGACTCTGTAAAAAATTCGTCAGTGTATGAATCAACAGTAGAAATATCTTTAAAATATTTTTCGGTTATTTCTGAATCGCTCATATCTTTCAACATTTCTTGAGTAACACCGCGAAAGTCATACATTTTTGTGAAACTTGCGGGCCATTCGACATAATAAGTAAAAGTTTGCCCGTCATTTCCTGTATAAGTGTGCGTAGTAGTTGAGCCTGCAGTAGGTAAAGGCAAATACGTTAAGTCAAAATCTTCGGGAACAATAGTTACAGCATTTTTTAAAGTGGATCCGCCCGCATTTAAACCTGTAATCGCACCTGTGTCTGCAGTATTATCATTATCAGCACCGAGAACAATTCCAGAAGTTTCTTTCAGTCTTTCGGCTGTATCTGAATAAGTTTCAGTGTCTGTAACATCATGAACAAAATTATTTATTGCGTCCTGTAAACTTGCAAAATGTGAAACTGTTCTGACTGCATCATTAAGAATAGTGACACCATTTGCATTTCCATTACTTGAATAATTTTTCATTGCGTTGAAAAAATCTTTCATCGTGTTCACTGCAGTTGACATAAAAAAATACCTCCTAAAAAATTATTCTGCAATCCAAACTTTATTTTGATAATCTGCACGGTAACTCTGTCCGTCTGCACTTAAAACAAAATTTCCTGCCTGTCCGTTGACAGTCAAAGTTTCGCCGTCAGAAATTTGAATACTAACTCCGTTGTCAGTGATATTTGCACTTGAAATTTGTTCTACAGTTATTCCAAATAAATTTATGCTGTCATTTGAATCGGCATTATTGATAATGTCATTGCCGTTTTCGTAGCCGTAGAAAAATACATCTTGTCCCGAACCGCCGTTTAAAATATCTTCTGTGTTTCCGTTTCCTCCCCAAAGACTGCTGCCGTCATTTCCTGCCGTGATTATATTGGAGGCATTATCAGCACCGATTATAATTTCAATTCCTGAATAACTTGTGCCGTTCAAATCTCCCGCACTGTTTGCCATGTAAGCATAAGACGGAAGATTTTCAGAGGTACCGAAAATATTTACAAGTTGATCTCTTGCGTCACGAATATAAAGTTTTCCGCTTGAAGAATTTAAAATTAAATCGTTGCCCGAAACTTCAACGCCTGCAAGATTTGTCGAATAATTTATTGAGTCTGCAGATTTATAGTTACTGATAATATTTTCTCCGCCGTCATAATTGAAATTTATTGCAAATCCGTCATGACCAATTTGAGTACCTACATTTAAACTTTGCTGACAGAGATAACGCAGTAACATATAACCTGCCGCATATCCCAATACATTTCCCGTTCCCAGTGCAACTGACATTGCGTTGTAAAGAATTTCAGGTTTCTGAACCACATATTCTATTAAAGAAGAATTTTCCGAGTCGTAGTCGTCCAAATCCTGAACAAGTTTGCTTAATGCTGTCACGGTGTTTGTATTGTTTGCATTGAGAACAACTGCGGAAAATTCTTTCAAACTTTCGGCTATATCAGAATATTCTTCATCGCCTGCAACGTCATCAATAAAATGATTTATCGCGTCCTGCAAACCTGAAAAATGTGAAACTGTTCTGACTGCATAATCAAGAAGAGTAACTGAGTCTGCATTTGAATAATTTTGATAATTTTTCAGGACGTTGAAAAAATCTTTCATCGTGTTTACTGCAGTTGACATAAAAAATTTTCCTCCTTACTCAATGACAGTTTCCAACGCAATTTTTATCATTTCGTTAAAATCTTTTTCGCGTTCTTCTGCCGGAGATTCTTCACCGCGTCCGAGATGATCACTGACTGTAAAAAGTGCAAGCCCTTGAACATTTGCGGCGGCGGCAAGCATGTAGAGTGCGGCAGATTCCATTTCAACCGCCAAAATTCCATGCTGAATCATTTTTTGATCCAGTGTCAAACCGTTTGAAGAAAAAATTCCGTTCTCTCTGCAGTAGTCATTATAAAAATAATCCGTGCAGAAAACATTTCCTACTTTTACGGGAATATTTAATTTTTTCGCGTTCTCAACTGCCTTGCTTAAAAGTTCATAATCGGCAAGCAAAGAAAAACTTATTGCCCCGCCGAAAACTTGACGAACAATCGAAGAATCTGTAGAAGTTCCTTGAGCAATGACAACATCACGCAATTTTAATTTTTCATGCATGCCGCCACATGTTCCGACGCGAATCAATTTTTTTGCCCCGTAAACATGAATCAATTCATGAACATAAATAGAAAATGAAGGGATACCCATGCCCGTCGCTTGAACAGTTACGGGAATATTTTTATATTTTCCTGTGAATCCGTAAACATTTCTGATTTCGTTATATTTTTTAACGTCGCTCAAAAAATTTTCAGCAATAAATTTTGCTCTAAGAGGATCGCCTGGCAGTAAAACTCTTTCGGCAATATCTCCGATTTCTGCAGAATTATGCGGTGTTGCCATTGTAAAAAAACCTCCCTTAATTTTATAAAAAACCCCAAAACTTTTTTCAAGCATTGGGGTTTAAATTTTTATTCAGTATTCAATCAGAAAATTTTTTCAAAACTATACAAGCATTATGCCCGCCGAATCCAAACGAATTTGAAATTGCAACATTGACATTCTGTTCGCGTGATTTATTCGGAACATAATCAAGGTCTAAACCTTCGTCAGGAGTTTCATAATTTATTGTTGGCGGAAGAGTAGATTTTTCAATAGCGAAAACTGATGCAATAACTTCAACTGCTCCCGTCGCTCCAAGTAAATGCCCTGTCATGGATTTTGTGGAAGATACGGCAAGTTTATAGGCATGTTCTCCGAAAACTTTTTTAATAGCCTCTGTCTCTCCCAAATCGTTGAAATGTGTAGAAGTTCCATGAGCATTTATATAGTCAACTTCTTCAGGTTTAATTCCTGCGTCGTCAATGGCAAGTTGCATGCATTTTGCTTGATATTCTCCGCCGGGTGCGGGTGTTGTAATGTGATACGCGTCGTCATTTCTTCCGTAGCCGATAACTTCCGCGTAAATTTTTGCACCGCGTTTTTTTGCATGTTCAAGATTTTCAAGAATAACAATTCCTGCACCCTCGCCCATAACAAAACCGCTGCGATTTTTATCGAAAGGTCTTGAGGCATGTTCAGGATCGTCATTGTGACTCGTGCAGAGTGCTTTCATCGAACAAAAACCGGCAATTCCCGCAGGAGAAATTGCCGCCTCTGCTCCGCCTGCAAACATTATTTCAGCCTCTCCGCTTGCAATTATGCGGTAAGCGTCGCCGATAGAATTTGTACCGCTTGCACAGGCAGTAACAATACATTCGGCAGGTCCATGAACATTCATTGCGATGGCAACTTGACCAGCCGCCATGTTTGCAATCATCATGGGAATAAAAAACGGGCTGATTCTTGAAGGACCTTTGTCAAAAAGTTTTTCGTATTGTGAGTGCAAAGTATCCATTCCGCCGATACCTGCACCGACAAAAACTCCAACTCTGTCGCGGTCAACTTTTTCCAAATCAAGTTTTGAATCTTCCAATGCAAGTTTTGCCGCCGCAATAGCAAAATGAGCGTATCTGTCCATGCGTTTCAATTCTTTTTTGTCGATAAAATCTTCAGGATTAAAATCCAAAACTTCACCGGCAATTTGTGAAGTATGCTCTGACGCATCAAAACGAGTAATTTTTCCGATACCGTTTTTTCCTTCAGTCAGTCCGGCAAAAAAATTGTCTTTGCCGATACCGATAGGAGTAACTGGTCCCAAACCTGTAATAACTACACGATTTTTCAAAATGCAACCCCCTTCTAATAGTTAGGAGTTAGGAATTAGGAGTTAGGAATTGAGATTTGAAAAAGTTTTTTTATTTCTTTAATTCCTCCTTCCTCATTCCAAATTCCTAATTGTAACAATTTTCGACTTCCGCAAGTAAATTACTCATAATTTCTTTGACGGACAAAATTTTTTTAATTCGCGGCATATATTCTCCTGTAAAGACTAATCCTGTTTCAACATCGCCCTGCTGTGCTCTTGTCAAAGCCCTGACTATACAGAAATTATGTTTACATGCCTTTAAACAAGAATCACAGACTTTCGGCGGGACTCTTCCTTCCATTACTCTTTTTGAAAATGGAGTTCTTACAGCACGTCCCGGAAGTCCTACAGGGCTGTTAATAACAACAACGTCATCTGCCTGCGATTTTAAATAATACTCTTTGAGAGTCGGTGCGGCATTTGATTCCAGACTTGCGGCAAATCTTGAACCCATTTGAACTCCGTTTGCTCCCATTCTGAACATATCCGCAATATCTTTTCCGCTCAAAACTCCGCCCGCCGCTATTACAGGAATTTTTACGGCGGCTCTTATCGGCTCAATCAATTCACGAACTGAAATATCTGTTCCGAGATGTCCGCCCGCCTCTTTTCCTTCAACGACGATGGCAGAGGCTCCGAGTTTTTCGGAAATTTTCGCAAGCTTAACCGAAGAAACTATCGGGACAATAGGCGTGCCTGATTCTTTTCCAAAACCAAAAATATCTCTGGAAAAACCTGCACCAGCCACAATTAAATCAATTCCCGCGTCAATCGCAGTTTTGACAATTCCGACAAAATCACTTGCCGCAACCATGATATTTATTCCGATAATTCCGTCAGTCAAAGACCGTGCCAATTTTATTTCATAACGTAATTCAGGGTGCGACATGCCGGAAGCCGCAATTAAACCTATGCCGCCTTCATTCGCGACCGCCGCCGCAAGTCTTGCCGTCGACAGTCTTATAGCCATGCCTCCCTGAACGATCGGCACTTTCGCAACCTTATTTCCTATTTTGAGTTCAGGAAGTTTCATAGATTCACGCTCCAATCTTTCCCCGCCTTTAAAAAAACCCGCGAAGAATTTTCACCTTCACGGGTAAATTTAAACGTATTCCGAATTCTGTTTTACTTAAAAATTTCAGTTTTCTCCGCCGTCTATGTATTTTACAACATCTTCTACGGTTTTAATTTTTTCGGCTTTTTCGTCGGGAATTTCGATATTGAATTCTTCCTCGAAAGCCATGATCAATTCAACTATGTCAAGAGAATCCGCACCGAGATCATCAACAAAAGTTGATGTCATCTGAACCTCATCAGGATCAGAACCAAGCTGATCGACCACAATTTTTTTAACCTGCTCAAATGTTGACACTACACATGCCAGCTCCTTTCAAATACATTAGTTACATTGCCATACCGCCATCAACGCAGATAACTTGACCGGTAATATAAGCCGCCTCGTCAGATACCAAGAACAAGACAGTATTTGCAATGTCTTCGGGATTTCCAATTCTTCCCAATGGTATTTTTTCAATAAGACCTGTTTTAATTTTTTCGGGGATTGTTTCAGTCATGTCAGTACAGATAAAACCGGGAGCAACAGCATTTACAGTTATTCCGCGTGGTGCAAATTCTTTTGCCGCAGACTTAGTAAAACCGATTATGCCAGCTTTTGCCGCAGAATAATTTGTCTGCCCTGCATTTCCCATTAAACCGACTACCGACGACATATTAACAATTCTTCCGCTGTGCTGTTTCATCATCAGTCGCGTGACAGCTTTAGTGCAGTTGAACACGCCTTTTAAATTCGTTGCTATAACCTCATCAAAATCTGATTCGCTCATTTTCATCAAAAGATTATCGCGAGTAATTCCGGCATTATTCACTAAAATATCAATTTTTCCCCAAGTATCAACAACAGTTTTTATAACTTCGCTGACCTTTTCAAAATTTGAAATATCTCCTTGAACAAGCAGAGCCTCTCCGCCTTTTGATTCAATTTCGCTTTTGACTTCTTCGGCTTTTTTTACGTTACCCGCAAAATTTATCGCAACTTTTGCACCCTCTTCTGCAAGTTTTAAAGCTGTTGCACGTCCGATTCCGCGAGATGCTCCTGTCACCAGTGCAACCTTTTCAGAAAGTTTCATACAGCACACCCTCCCCGCGAGAATATATCACAAACAATTTTTGTTGTCTACAGATTTAATATCCAAATTTTAAACAAGCTCAATTAAAACCATCGGGGCGGCATCTCCGCGTCTGGGACCAAGTTTCAAAATTCTTGTGTAACCGCCTGCACGGTCATTGTATTTTTCCGGAATTTCTTCAAAAATTTTATGGACAACACCGACATCAGCCACAGCTTTAATCGCAAGACGGCGGGCAGTAAGATCGCCACGTTTTGCAAGCGTGATAACTTTATCCGCATATCTGCGAAGTTCTTTAGCTTTTGCTTCGGTAGTTTCGATACGTCCATGAGTAAAAAATGCGGCAAGCAGACTTTTAATCAACGCTTTTCTTGCTCCGCTGTTTCTGCCGAGTTTTCTATGACTCATTTTAATATCCTCTCTTCTTAATTCTTAGAGTTCAGCTTCATCCGCTTCGAGCGGTTCATCACCGGGCTTAAGCGATAATTCGCTATCGGAAAGTTTTTTCTTGACTTCTTCAAGAGATTTCCGCCCGAGATTGCGGACTTTCATCAACTCATCTTCAGTCATTGCGACAAGATCTCTGACGGTGTTTATATTTGCACGTTTCAAACAATTGAAAGAACGCACGGACAAATCCAAATCCTCAATAGTCATATCGAGTTTTTGAGAAACTTCAGTTTCCTGAACTTCGCCTTCAGTGACAGGCGGTTCTTCTTCGTGAAGAACTTCTTGTTCGGGATTTTCACCGAATGCACCGTAAACATATTTGAAAGGTCTCAACTGATCTATCAAAGTGCTTACTGCTTTTCCGACTGCCTCATCAGGATTCAAAGTGCCGTTTGTCCAAACGTCCAAAACTAATTTGTCAAAGTCCATTTCAGTTCCGACACGAGTATCCTGCACTTCATATTTCACGCGGGTAACTGGCGAAAAAATCGAATCAATAGGAATTGTTCCGATTGCCGCATCAGGAGTTTTATTCTTGTTCTTCTCCGCTGAAACATATCCATGCCCACATTCAACAGTCATTTCAATGTGAAGTTTTCCGTTTTCATTGAGCGTTGCAATATGAAGGTCTTTATTGACGACTTCAACCGAACTTCCTTCGGTATCAATGTCCGCCGCAGTAACTTCTCCTTCTCCTTCAAAATCAAGACGAATTTGAAACTTTTGGTTTTCAATTTCTTCATCTTCAAGAAGGTCTTCGTCAACTTTCAAGCAAAGCTGTTTGATATTCAAAACGATAGTTGTAATATCTTCTTTGACACCCGGAAGAGTAGAAAACTCATGAAGAACTCCGTCAACTTTTATCGAAGTTACCGCCGCACCTTCTAAAGATGAAAGCAACATTCTGCGAAGGCTGTTTCCGATCGTATGACCGTAACCGCGTTCCAAAGGTTCATATACAAAGCGTCCGAAACATCCGTCATTGCTGATCTCGGTTATTTCAATTTTCGGTTTTTCAAAATCTGTCATTTAAAATATTCCCCCATTCTAATAATTAGGAATTAGGAAGTAGGAGTTAGGAGTTAGGAATGGAGATTTGAAAAAGTTTTTTCTTTATTTCATTCCTCATTCCACATTCCTAATTAACGAAGTTCCACATTCCTAATTAACGGGAGTACAATTCAATGATAGACTGTTCATTTACGGGAACGTCAATTTCATCACGGTTAGGAAATCTTGTAACACTGCCTTTGAGATTTTCCTGATCTGCATCAAGCCACGCAGGAGCACTCAAAGCATTTTTAGTTTCCTTAATCGCTTTGAAAAGTTCATTGCCGCGACTTTTTTCGCTGACTTCGACAACATCGCCGACTTTTACGAGAGCAGACGGAATGTCAAGGCGTTTTCCGTTTACGGTAATATGTCCATGAGTTACCATCTGTCTTGCCTGACGACGAGTATTTGCAAGTCCGAGACGAAATACAACATTATCAATGCGACGTTCCAAAAGCACTAAAAGATTTTCACCGGTAACGCCGGGCATCTTTTTGGCTTTTTCGTAATAGTTTCTGAACTGGCGTTCAAGTACGCCGTAAATAAATTTTGCTTTCTGCTTTTCTTTGAGCTGCAAACCGTATTCGCTGACTTTGCGAATAGTTTTGTGTGCCTGACGTTTTGACTGACGTGAACGACCGATTGTAGCCGGTTCAATTCCGAGTGCACGGCAGCGTTTTAAAGCAGGTGTTCTATCAATAGCCATAAATAACATGTACCTCCATTAAACTCTTCTGCGTTTCGGCGGACGGCAGCCGTTATGAGGAATAGGAGTAACATCTTTGATCATGTTGACTTCCAAACCTGTTGCCTGAAGTGAACGAATAGCCGCTTCACGACCTGCACCGGGACCCTTAACATAAACTTCAACATTTTTCAAACCATGTTCCATTGCCGCTTTTGCCGCAACTTCAGCCGCCTGCTGTGCTGCAAACGGAGTACTCTTTCTCGAACCGCGAAAGCCGAGACCGCCTGCACTTGCCCATGAAAGAGCGTTACCGCCTTTATCGGTAATTGTGACAATCGTATTATTAAACGTGGAACTGATATGAGCCACGCCGGATTCTATATTTTTGCGAACTTTTTTCTTAGAACGAACCGTTCTTTTAGTTGCCACCTGTTTAAGCCTCCTCTTTTTTTCAATGCGTAATTCGTAATTCGTAATGCGTAATTAAATTCTATTACAATTTCGCATTAAGCATTACGCATTCCTAATTGAAATTAGTCTTTCTTCTTGCCTTGGACGAGTTTTTTCGGACCTTTGCGAGTCCGAGCATTGTTTTTGGTGTTTTGTCCGCGAACAGGAAGACCGAGACGATGACGGCGACCTCTGTAGCAGCCAATATCAATGAGTCGCTTAATGTCCATCTGAATATCGCGGCGAAGGTCACCTTCAACCACAAAATTGTGTTCGATAACATCACGAAGTTTTGCAACATCGTCTTCCGTGAGGTCTTTTGTTCTGGTATCGGGGTTAATTCCGGTCATCTGAAGAATTTTCTGAGATGACGGCAAACCGATTCCAAAAATATACGTCAATGCGTATTCAACTCTCTTGTCACGGGGCAAATCTACACCGGCTATACGTGCCATAAACTTTCCACCTCCTTAAAAAAATTTCTCTCAACCCTGACGCTGTTTATGCTTGGGGTTCTCACAAATAACCATAACGCGACCCTTGCGTTTGATGATTTTGCATTTGTCACACATTTTTTTGACCGACGGTCTTACTTTCATAATGTCCGCCTCCTTATACGAGCCGTTAATTTACCACTTTTTTTTAAAAATGTCTACAAAAAATTTTCGCCAATTTATTTTTCGGCGAAAATTTCTATATTTAATGTAAAAAAATTTGCGTTTGCAAAAAAATTATTTAAATCTGTAAGTAATACGTCCGCGAGATAAATCATAAGGCGTAAGCTCAATTGTTACTTTGTCGCCCGGCAGAATTCTGATGAAATTCATTCGGATTTTTCCGGAAACATGAGCCAGCACCGTATGACCGTTATCTAATTCTACTTGAAACATTGCATTAGGCAGAGCCTCAACAACTCTTCCTTCAACTTCGATTACGTCTTGTTTTGACATTTGTTGTCTCCTCTCAATTTTTCACCGAGGACAAGACGTTGACGAGATCTTCGGTGACTTTGTTTATAGGCTGTCTGCCGTCAACTTCAGTATAAATTCCAACTTTTTGATAATACTCAATCAGCGGGCGGGTAGAATTTTCGTAAGTTGTCAAACGAGTTTTCATAGTTTCTTCGTTATCGTCTGCACGCTGATAAAGTTCTCCGCCACATTTGTCGCAGATTCCTTCGGACTTTGTCGGATTGAATTTCACATGATAAGTTGCTCCGCAGGTTTTGCAGATTCTTCTGCCGACAGCTCGTTCGATTAAATCTTCAGCAGGAACATGGATATTTAAAACTCTTGTAAGTTTCATTTCGAGTTCTTCAAGGATTTTTGAAAGTGCATCAGCCTGTTCAACTGTACGCGGAAAACCGTCCAAGATGAAACCGTTTTTGCAGTCGTCTTTTGCCAATCTTTCGCGGACAATTCCGACCGTTACTTCATCAGGAACAAGTGTTCCCGCGTCCATGCAAGCCTTAGCTTTTTTTCCGAGTTCCGTACCTTCTTTGACAGCCGCACGAAACATATCACCGGTTGAAATCTGCGGTATGGAAAATTTTTTAATCAGTTCAGCCGCCTGCGTACCTTTGCCGGCTCCCGGAGGCCCCATCATAAGAATTAGGAGTTTGGAATTAGGAGTTTGGAATTGATTTTGCATGTTCAATCACCTTTCTTGTTATCATCTTTAATCGTTTTTGTTATTGAAGACAATATTTTTCTCAGTTCAATGCAGTCGTCAAGCATACTTTTGCTTTGAATCGGCGTTAAATATTCGGTTTTCTCAAGTAATTCCAGCCAGTATTCTGTTTCGCCCGCTTCCTTCAATGCAATATACATTTTTGCATTAAAATCCGCGCTCTGGACTGTGCAAAATTAGCTTCTCTTACGTTGGCACCAATACTTGTGCCACTGCGTAACAACTGCTTAGACAGCACATACTCCGAATGATTTTGGATGAGATACTTGTATAAATTCACAGTCCTGACAGCAAAAGCCATGCTTTTATCAGCTATCGGATTGGAGTTTTCATTCCTCATTCCACATTCCTAATTCCTCATTTCATAAAGCCTTCATAGTGCCTCATAACGACCATCGCTTCTATCTGTTTCATCGTGTGAAGGGCGACGCTGACGACAATCAGCAGTGCCGTTCCTCCGAAGTAAACTCCTTGAATATGAGTTGCTCCCGCTATCATGTTCGGGAGAACCGCTATAAACGCCAGAAAAATCGATCCCGCTAATGTCAATCTTGTTAAAACATAGTCGATATATTCTGCTGTCGGCTGTCCGGGTCTGATACCGGGAATAAATCCGCCGTACTTTTTCAGATTATCAGCCATATCGGGAATTTTTATTGTCACTGCCGTGTAAAAGTATGTGAAGAAAATTATTAACACGACGTAAATTGACGTTTGCAACGGCGTTCCCCATTGAAGATACGCCGCCAACTCTTTTATTGTAGGATTGTCAACAAACTCAATTATCGTTATCGGAAACATCAGCACCGACGACGCAAAAATTATCGGGATAACTCCGGCTTGATTGACTTTCAACGGAATGTGACTTGAATGTCCGCCGTACGCTCTTGAGCCGACGACTCTTTTGGCGTACGTTATAGGAACTCTTCTGTAGCCCGCTTCGACGAAAATTACAAAGACAATCATTCCAACCGCGATTATTGCGAAAAGCAACACGCTGAAATAATTTATCGTTCCCGCTTGCAAGTATTGATAAATCGTTCCGATATTTTTCGGAAGTGCCGCAACGATTCCCGCGAAAATTATCAGTGAAATTCCGTTGCCGACTCCCTGAGCCGTTATCTGTTCGCCGATCCACATCAACAAAGTTGTTCCGGCCGTCAACGTTATCGCGATGATTAAAATATTAACGGGATTCGGATTCAGTATCGCCGCTTTTAAGCCGATTGACATTCCAACCGCTTGAAAGAATGCCAGAAGAACCGCCAATTTTCTCGTGAACCGAGTCATTTTTTTGTGTCCTTCCGCTCCTTCTTTCGACCATTGCTCAAAAGTCGGAATAACCACAGTCAACAGTTGCATAATAATTGACGCGTTGATATAAGGCGTGATACTCATTGCGAATATCGAAAATTTACTGAATGCACCGCCTGAAAATAAATCCAGCAGACCGAATAAACTTCCGTTATTAAAAAGTCTTTCAATAGCTGAAGGATCAACGCCCGGCACCGGGATATGAGTTCCCATTCTGAATACCGCGAACATTATCAGCGTAAAAATTATTCTCTGCCTGAGTTCAGGAATTTTAAAAATGTTTGAAAGTGCGTTCATTTCAATTTGGAATTAGGAATTAGGAATTAGGAATTTTAATTCCTCACTCTTCATTCCTCATTCCTCACTCCTCAGTCCCAATTACCGTACCGCCGATTGATTCAATTTTCTGAACAGCAGTTTTTGTAAATCCCTGTGCTTTGACAGTCAATTTCTTTGTAAGTTCGCCGTTGCCGAGAATTTTCACACCGTCCAAAACGTTTTTCAAAATCCCGCTCTCAACAAGTGCAACTGCATCAACTTCCGCACCGTCATCAAAACGATTCAAAGTTTCAACATTAACTTCGGCAAATTCTTTAGCCCAGATATTTTTGAAACCGCGTTTAGGCAAGCGACGATAAATCGGCATTTGACCGCCTTCAAAACCGGGACGAACTCCGCCACCGCTACGAGCCTTTTGACCTTTATGACCGCGACCCGAAGTCTTTCCGTTGCCTGAACCTGTACCGCGTCCGACTCTGACTTCTTTTTTGCGTGAACCTTCGGCAGGTTTCAATTTATGTAATTTCATTAAAGCAACCTCCCTATTACTCCGCAACCTCTTCAACTTTAACCAAATGCTTTACCTTGAAAATCTGTCCGCGAATTGCAGGATTGTCCGGAAGAACTGAACTTGAATTCATCTTTCCCAATCCGAGTGAAACGACAGTTTTTCTTTGAGTTTCAGGACGACCGATAAGGCTTCCGGTCAAAGTAACTTTTAATTTAGCCATTTTCGTTCCTCCTTATACAAAAAGTTCTTTAACCGCTTTGCCGCGAAGTTCAGCGACAACTTCGGCACGTTTCAACATTTTCAAACCTTCGAGAGTTGCACGAACCATGTTGTTAGGATTTGAAGAGCCGAGAGATTTTGTCAAAATATCATGAACTCCCGCCAATTCTAAGACCGCACGAGCAGGACCGCCTGCAATAACTCCTGTACCTTTTGATGCAGGACGCAACATAACACGACCTGCTCCGAATACTCCGACCACACCATGAGGAATTGAGCGATCCTTTAAAGCAACTTCAATTAAATTTTTCTTGGCATCATCAACACCCTTGCGAATTGCTTCGGGAACTTCAGCCGCTTTTCCAAGTCCGACACCAACTTTGCCGTTTTTATTTCCGACAACAACCAAAGCACTGAACGAAAAACGACGACCGCCTTTTACAACTTTTGCAACACGATTGATGAAAACAACTTTTTCCTCAAACTCGGGAGTTTCAATTTCATTTCTTGGCACTTAACAAACCTCCTTTTCTTAGAATTTTAATCCGCCTTCACGAGCCGCCTCTGCCAATGCCGCAACACGACCATGATAAATGTATCCGCCGCGATCAAAGACGACTTCTGTAATTCCTTTTTCCAACGCTTTTTTTGCGATAGCAGCACCGACTTTTTTTGCACCTTCGATATTTCCGCCACTGCCCTCAAAGTCTTTTTCGACTGAACTTGCCGCAACAAGTGTATGACCTTTTGTATCATCAATGACTTGTGCGTAAATGTGTGCAAGACTGCGGAAAACATTTAAACGCGGACGCTCAGCCGTGCCAGAAATGTGATTCCGAACCCGCAGATGTCTTTTCTGACGGGTTTTATTTTTATCTGCCTTACGAAGCATGTCCGTTTCTCCCCCTTTTTTCAATTTGGAGTTAGGAATTAGGAATCAATTCAATTAGGAGTTAGAAATTTTAATTCCACCTTCCTCATTATTTCAGTTCCTCATTCCACATTCCTAATTATTTCTTGCCGCCTGCCTTACCTTCTTTACGGCGGATATGCTCACCGGCATATTTAATTCCCTTGCCTTTATAGGGCTCAGGTTCACGCCAGCCGCGAATATTTGCCGCAACTGCTCCGACTAATTCCTTATCAATACCATGAACTGTAATAGTCGTTGCCGTAGGAGCCTCAAGAGTAATTCCTGCGGGCGGTTCAATAATAACAGGATGCGAATAACCGAGAGCAAGATTTAAATTTTTGCCCTGCTTCGTCGCACGATAACCTACACCGCTGATTTCCAAATTTTTGGTGAAACCTTCCGTCACCCCGACAACCATGTTGTTAATCAAAGTGCGGGAGAGTCCATGCATACTCCTGTGCATTTTATCATCGGAAGGACGTGCAACTGTGAGAACGCCGTCCTCGATGCTTATTTTCATATCTTGATGGATCGTTCGGGAAAGTTCCCCCTTCGGACCCTTTACATGCACCAAATTATTTTCTCCAACCGTCACAGTTACTCCGGCAGGAATGTTTATCGGTGCTCTTCCAATTCTTGACATTTTTGCACCTCCAAGAGTTAATGTGGAATTTGGAGTTAGGAGTTAGGAATTTATAAATAAATTTTTCAAGATTTAATTCCTCATTCCGCATTCCTCATTCCTAATTATTTACCAGACGTGTGCGATAACTTCGCCACCGAGTCCAAGTTTTCTAGCCTGTTTATCGCTTACAATTCCTTTTGAAGTAGAAATTATTGCGATACCCAATCCGCCCAAAACTCTGGGCAGTTCTTTTTTCTTGGAATACTGACGAAGACCGGGCTTAGAGATGCGTTGAATGCCGGTGATAACTTTTTCACGATTCGCACCATACTTCAAGAAAATTGTCAAGATACCTTGTTTATTATCCTGTGCGAATGTGTAATCTCTGATAAAACCTTCCTGCTTGAGAACTTCTGCAATAGCAGTTTTAATTTTCGAGCCCGGAATTTCAACCTTGTCATGATAGACAGAATTTGCATTACGAATACGAGTGAGCATATCCGCAATAGGATCAGTCATTGCCATAGGAAATCGATATCCTCCTTTCGAGAATTTTTACCAACTTGCTTTTGTAACACCGGGAATTGCTCCGGCATAACTCTGTTCACGGAAACAAATACGGCACATGTCAAATTTTCTCATGTAACCATGCGGACGACCGCAAATTTTGCAGCGATTATATCTGCGAGTTTTGTATTTCGGTTCTTTTTTCCACTTTTCAATTAAAGCTGTTTTAGCCATTTAGTAATCACCTTCCCTATCAAGCGTTAGCGAAAGGCATGCCCATCAGCGACAAAAATTCACGAGCCTCTTCGTCGGTTTGTGCAGTTGTCACGATGATGATGTCCATTCCGCGAATTTTATCAATTTTATCGTATTCAATTTCAGGGAAAATGAGCTGTTCTTTTACTCCGAGAGCATAATTTCCGCGTCCGTCAAAAGAATTTCTGCTGACTCCGCGAAAATCTCTTACACGAGGAAGAGCAACATTCATGAATTTATCAAGGAATTCGTACATTCTCTGACCGCGTAAAGTTACTTTGCAACCGATAGGCATTCCTTGACGAAGTTTCCAAGCCGCCAAAGATTTTTTTGCACGAGTGACGATCGGTTTTTGACCTGCAATAATTGTAAGATCATTTACAGCGGACTCAAGAGCCTTAGAATTTCCGACCGCATCGCCGACAGCCATGTTAATTACGATTTTTTCCAATTTAGGAACCTGCATAACATTTTTGTAAGAAAATTTTTCAGTCAATGCTTTGACAACTTCGCCTTTGTATTTTTCCAAAAGTCTGCTCACAATATCCCTCCTTTCAAAAAATTATTTTGCACTGTCAACAACTTCGCCGCATTTTTTGCAAATGCGAACATTTTTTCCGTCAACTTCTTTATGACCGATTCTTGTCGGTTTATTGCAAGCCGGGCAGACGAGCATAACTTTGCAAACTGCAAGAGGCATTTCCTTAGAGAGAATACCGCCTTGAGGAGCTTTTACACTCGGTTTGGTATGACGTTTAACTTTGTTGACATCTTCGACAACTACTTGACCTTTTTTAGGCATCGCGGAAATAATTTTTCCTTGCTTGCCTTTATCTTTGCCGGAAAGTACAACGACTGTATCGCCTTTTTTTACATGCAATTTTGTTAATGACAATTCGGCACCTCCTTTTTCCAATTTGGAATTAGGAATTATGAATTAGGAATTTAAAAAGAAATTTTTCAAACTTTTAATTCCAAATTCCTCATTCCTAATTATTACAATACTTCCGGTGCGAGAGAAATTATTTTCATAAAATCTTTTTCGCGGAGTTCACGGGCAACAGGTCCAAAAATACGAGTTCCGCGAGGAGTTTTATCCTCCTTAATGAGAACTGCCGCATTTTCGTCAAAACGAATATAAGAACCGTCAGGACGACGAAGACCTTTGCGAGTACGAACAACTACAGCCTTTACAACGTCGCCTTTTTTAACCTGACCGCCGGGAGCGGCAGATTTTACGGACGCTACAATAATATCTCCGATATTTGCATAACGGCGAAAGGAACCGCCCAAAACTCTTATGCACATTAAATCTTTTGCACCGGTGTTGTCGGCAACATTCAGCATGGTTTGCTGTTGAATCATTGAAACCTTTCCTCCCTTCCTGTTTCTAGTGATTAGTTTCTAGTTTCGAGTCGTTAGTTTCTAGCCACTAACAGCTAACAACTATCTGGCTTTTTCTACGATTTTGACTAAACGCCAGCGTTTTTCTTTAGAGAGCGGACGCGTTTCCATAATAGAAACTTTATCACCGACATGTGCCTCTTCGTTTTCGTCGTGTGCTTTAAATTTAACGGTACGCTTTACGGATTTTTTGTAAAGTTTATGCTGAATAAGTTCTTCAATCGCAACGACGATCGTTTTCTGCATTTTATCGCTGACAACTTTACCGACGCGGACTTTACGCTCACCGCGTTTTTTCTCTTCGCTCACGATAATCCTCCCTTCTTCAATTTGGAATTAGGAATTCTAATTCCCCATTTCTCATTCCACATTCCTAATCTTCAATTCATTCTCACGCTGAATAGTTCTTACTTGAGCAATAGATTTTTTCACTTCGCGGAGACGCATAGGATTTTCCAACTGACCGGTAGCATGCTGAAAGCGGAGGTTGAAAAGTTCTTCCTTCAAAGATTGAAGCTTTTGAGTTTGTTCATCAGCACTCAAATCACGAATTTCATTAACCTTCATGAGCTTCACCGCCTTTTTCAGCTTCAGCCTCTGCCGCTATTTCTTTAGCTTCTTCGACAGCCGCAGTATGAGCAGCCTTTTTCGCGTCAGCCAAAGATTCATTAACGACAGGAACAAAAACATCGCCCTGACCTTCGTTTTCAATGAATTTAGTTTTGATGGGGAGTTTGTGACCGGCAAGACGCATAGCCTCAGCGGCGACTTCACGAGGAACGCCAGCCATTTCAAAGAGAACGCGACCGGGTTTAACAACAGCGACCCAATATTCCGGAGACCCTTTACCGCTGCCCATACGAGTTTCAGCAGGTTTAGCAGTGACAGGTTTATCAGGGAAAATTTTAATCCAAACTTGACCGCCGCGACGGATATAACGAGTCATAGCAATACGAGCAGCCTCAATTTGACGGTTAGTGATCCAAGCAGGTTCGAGAGCGACAAGACCGTACTGACCGTGAGCGATAGTATTACCGGAGTTGGCTTTACCTTTCATACGACCGCGGAACTGTTTACGGTATTTAACACGTTTAGGCATTAACATTTAAGCGACACTCCCTTCATCAGAATGAGTATCGGTTTTAAGTTTTCTTTCCGGGAGAATTTCGCCCTTGAAGATCCAGACTTTGACACCGATTCTGCCGTAAGTGGTATTAGCTTCAGCAAAGCCGTAATCAATATCGGCACGGAGAGTATGGAGAGGTATAGAGCCTTCGCGGTAAGATTCGGAGCGAGCAATTTCAGCACCGCCAAGACGACCGCTGCACATAATTTTGATACCTTTAGCACCGAGCCGCATAGTACGACCGACGGACTGTTTCATAGCACGACGGAAAGCGATTCTGCGTTCGAGTTGAGCGGCGATATTTTCAGCAACAAGAGTAGCGTCAAGATCGGGCTGACGAATTTCGTTGATGTTAATATCAAGACGTTTATCGGTGAATTTTTTGAGTTTAGTTTTAATTTCTTCGATACCTGTACCGCCGCGACCGATAACCATACCGGGTTTGGCGGTGTGAATAGTCAATTTGAGACGATTTTTAGATCTCTCGGTTTCAATACGGGAAACACCTGCGGGCATGAGCTGTTTTTTGAGTTCTTTGCGGATTTTAATATCTTCGTGAAGATTTTGAGCAAATTCTTTATCAGCGTACCACTTGGCATCCCAAGTTTTTACAATGCCCAGGCGTATTCCGTGCGGATTTACCTTCTGACCCATAAAATTTCTCCTTTCATTAGAAATTTAATTATTCTTCATTTTTTTCCGTAACCATAACGGTAATATGAGAAGTATGTTTCAAAATGCTGAAAGCCTGACCGCGAGAACGCGGGTGAATTCTTTTGAGCGTAGGACCCTGATCCACGAAACAAGTAGAAACAAAAAGTTTTTCGCTGTCCATATCGAAATTATTTTCAGCATTAGCGACAGCAGACTTCAAAACTTTTTCGATAAATTTTGAGCCGCGTTTTGGCGTGAACTTCAAAATTGCGAAAGCGTCGGCGACATTTTTACCGCGAATCAAATTCATGACGATGCGAACTTTACGCGGAGCAATTCTGACGAATTTTGCGACGGCTTTAACTTCTTTTGCCACGAGAAAACCTCCCCCCTAACAATTTGGAATGTGGAATGAGGAGTTAGGAATTAAAGTTTGTAAAAATTCCCCATTCCTCCTTCCTCCTTCCACATTATTTCAGTTTTGTTTTGCGTTCTTCCCCAGCGTGACCTTTAAAAGTTCTGGTGGGTGCAAATTCTCCGAGTTTATGACCGACCATATCTTCAGTGATATAGACGGGAACATGTTTTCTTCCGTCGTGAACAGCAATAGTATGAGTAATGAACGCAGGAAGAATTGTTGAACTGCGTGACCAAGTGCGGACAACTTTTTTATCATTAGCGACATTGAGAGCCTCAATTTTCTTCAAAAGTTTTTCTTCCACAAAAGGACCTTTTTTTACAGACCTTGACAATTTTTTATCCTCCCTCCGTCAATTATTTACGACGACGAACAATAAGTTTATCAGACGCTTTTTTCTTGCGGGTCTTAGCACCCATAGCACATTTACCCCATTTAGTAACAGGATGTTTGCGACCGACCGGGCTGCGACCTTCACCACCGCCATGCGGATGGTCTACAGGGTTCATAACAACACCGCGGTTAGCAGGACGAATACCAAGCCAACGAGAGCGACCGGCTTTACCGATTGTTACATTTTCATGATCCAAATTTCCAACCTGCCCGATTGATGCACGGCAGTTGATATGGATTTTGCGAACTTCACCGGAAGGCATGCGGATTGTCGCATAATTTCCTTCTTTAGCCATAAGCTGAGCCGCTGTACCAGCACTGCGAACCATCTGTCCGCCTTTGCCGATTTTCATTTCGATATTATGAATCATAGTACCGACAGGAATATTTTTCAACGGAAGAGCATTACCGACTTTGATGTCAGCATCTGCACCTGACTCAACTTTATCTCCGACTTTCAAACCGTTAGGAGCAAGAATGTAACGTTTTTCACCGTCTGCATAATTGAGAAGAGCAATTCTCGCACTACGGTTAGGATCATATTCAATCGTCGCAACTTTTGCTGGGATACCGTCTTTGTTGCGTTTGAAGTCAATAATTCTGTAACGGCGTTTATGTCCGCCGCCTTGATGCCGTACCGTTAATTTTCCCTGCTGATTTCTTCCGCCATGACTTTTCAACGGAGCAAGCAAAGATTTTTCCGGCTTGTCAGTCGTAATTTCGTCGAAAGTAGAACCTGTCATAAAACGACGACTGGGAGTATACGGCTTATATGATTTTATTCCCACGCTTAAACCTCCTTCATAAAAATTTTATTTTAAGCTGTGAAGAATTCAATAGTTTCACCGGGAGCAAGTTTGACAATCGCTTTTTTATAATCGGAGCGTTTGCCCTGAGTGCGTCCCATACGTTTCATTTTGCCTTTAACATTTACGGTGTTTACGTTTTCAACTTTGACATTGAAAATTTCTGCAACCGCGTCAGCAATCTGAATTTTATTCGCACGCTTATCAACTACGAAAACATATTTTCCTTCTGCCATGAGTTCGGTGGTACGTTCGGTAATTTTCGGGCGGATTAAAATATCTCTTGCGTCCATTAAGCGTACACCTCCTCAATTTTTTCAACAGCGTCTTTCGTGAGGAAAAGTTTTTCGCAGTTGAGAATGTCATAGACGTTTAATTGCAATGCACTGATAGCTTTTGCATTTTGAAGATTGTTTGAAGAACGAGTAACATTTTCGATCAATTCTTTTGTGATGAAAAGTGCTTTGCAGTTATCAACGCCGAAAGTTTTTTGAAATTCTACAAATTTCTTTGTTTTCGGCTCTTCAAAATTCAAATTGTCCAGCACAACAATATTTTCGCTTTTAAGTTTATCGCTCAAAACGCATTTTAAAGCAAGTCTGCGTTGTTTTCTCGGCATTGTGAAAGCGTAAGAACGGGGATGCGGTCCAAAGATTGTACCGCCACCACGCCACAAAGGACTTCTGCGGGAACCGGCACGAGCATGACCTGTGCCTTTCTGCCGCCAAGGTTTACGTCCGCCGCCACGAACCATGCCACGAGTTTTTGTAGCATGAGTTCCAAGACGACGCGAAGCCAGCTGCATAACAACTGCCTGATGAACAAGTCCTTCATTCATTTCTACATCAAAAATCTCTGAACTAAGTTCAATATCGCCGACTTTTGAATTATTCATATCGTATACCGCTAAAGTTGGCATCTGCGTCATTCCTCCTTTCAATTATTTTTTGGAAACCTTTTTAGGTTTAACAGTTTCTCTGACAATGACAAAACCTTTTTTCGGTCCGGGAATTGCACCTTTAATCAGAATTAAATTTCTGTCTGCGTCAACTCTTACAACCGAAAGACGCTGAACAGTAGTTCTTACTCCGCCCATGCGTCCGGGTAATTTTTTGCCTTTGATAACACGTCCGCCGGGACCTGAAAGCATTGCTCCCGTTGAACCGGGTTCGCGGTGAGATTTTGAACCGTGACCCATAGGACCTCTTGCAAAGTTGTGACGTTTAATACCGCCTGCAAAGCCTTTACCTTTAGAAGTTCCGATAACGTCCACCAAATCTCCTGCCGCAAAAATATCAACGCCGATTGTATCTCCGACTTTAAATTCTGATTCAGAATCAAGACGAATTTCACGGATATATTTAACAGCTTTTACTCCGGCTTTTTCAAACTGACCTTTCATCGGCTTATTAACATGAGTATCTTTAATTTCGCCGAAACCAATTTGAACTCCGTAGTAACCGTCAGTATCTACAGTTTTGTTACGAATGACAACATTATTGCCACTCTCAACAACAGTTACAGGAATAACTTGACCGTCTTCAGTAAAAATTTGAGTCATACCAAGTTTAATTCCCAAAATAGTTTTTTTCGCCAATGCTTACACCTCCCCGCATTAAAGTTTTAACTCAATATTGACTCCTGCAGGCAAATCAAGGCGAATGAGTGCATCAACCGTCTTTTGATTCGGCTGGAGAATGTCAATAAGTCTTTTGTGAGTTCTCATCTCAAACTGTTCACGCGAATCTTTATTGACGTGCGGTGAACGGAGAATGGTGTAAATACTTTTTTCAGTCGGCAAGGGTACGGGACCAGAAACTTTTGCACCGGTTTTGCGAGCAGTTTCAACAATTTTTGCCACACTCTGATCTAAGGCTTTATGATCGTAAGCCTTTAAACGAATACGAATTTTTTTGTCTTGTTTTTGTGGCAATTTATTTTCCCCCTTATTCGACGGCTTTTTAAATTAAGACCGCCGTTGACAGTTCCCTTGAATATAATGAGGACTTAGGAATCAATTCGATTTAGAATTAGCAGTTAGGAGTTAAAATTCCTCATTCCTAATTCCAAATTCCTAATTCATTCAAGCCATCTGCCATATTGCAGTAAAAATAGGAGCTAGATTTTAGGGGATAGGGGCTAGAGAAAAACTCTAACCCCTAACTGAAATTAATTTCCCTAACCCCTAGTTCCTAATTTCTATTTCCTATTTTAAATTATTCGTTGATGTCGATAACGCGACCCGAACCGACTGTATGACCGCCTTCACGAATAGCGAAGAGCAAGCCTTTTTCAATAGCGATCGGAGTGATGAGTTCAACGTCCATTTCGATATGGTCGCCAGGCATACACATTTCAGCAGCATTGCCGTTAGTGTCTTTCAAGTTACCGACTACGCCTGTAACGTCAGTTGTACGGAAGTAGAACTGCGGGCGATAGTTTGCAAAGAACGGAGTATGACGACCGCCTTCTTCTTTGGTAAGAACATAAACCTGAGCTTTGAATTTTGTATGCGGATGAATTGTGCCGGGTTTTGCAAGAACTTGACCGCGTTCAATTTCTTTACGATCTACGCCGCGAAGGAGTACGCCGACGTTGTCGCCTGCAACTGCACTGTCAAGCAATTTACGGAACATTTCAATACCGGTAGCAACAGTTTTTCTCGGTTCATCCATAAGTCCGACGATTTCAACAGGATCGTTAAGTTTCAATTCGCCACGTTCAACACGACCGGTAGCAACTGTTCCACGACCTGTGATTGTGAAAACGTCTTCAACAGGCATTAAGAAAGGTTTATCGGTGTCGCGGGTAGGAGTAGGAATGTAAGCATCAACTTCATCAAGAAGTTTCATGATGTTTGCTTCCTGTTCTTTGTCGCCTTCAAGAGCTTTCAAAGCGGAACCTGCAACGATAGGAATATCATCACCGGGGAATTCGTATTTGCTGAGAAGTTCACGAACTTCCATTTCAACCAATTCGAGAAGTTCAGGATCGTCAACCTGATCAACTTTGTTCAAGAAAACAACGATTGCAGGAACACCAACCTGACGAGCAAGAAGGATATGTTCACGAGTCTGAGGCATAGGACCATCAGAAGCAGCAACAACCAAAATTGCACCGTCCATCTGAGCAGCACCGGTGATCATGTTTTTGATATAGTCAGCGTGACCCGGGCAGTCAACGTGTGCATAGTGACGTTTGTCAGTTTCATACTCAACGTGTGCAGTGTTGATTGTAATACCGCGTTCACGTTCTTCAGGAGCCTTATCAATATTTTCATAAGACTCATATTTTGCAAAGCCTTTAGCCGCCAAAACTTTTGTAATAGCAGCTGTCAAAGTTGTTTTACCGTGATCGATATGACCGATTGTACCAATATTAACGTGGGGTTTACTGCGGTCAAATTTCTGTTTTGCCATTAAATAACACTCCTCTTTCAAATGAGTAATTAGGAATGTGGAATTTGGAATGAACATTCCTAATCAGTAAAACTTTAATTTTTTATTTCAATTTGCAATTTATAATCTGAAACAATTCCTCATTTCACACTATAAATTTCTAATTAAAATCTACTCACCTTTGTTTCTCGCAACAATAGCTTCAGCAATAGTTTTCGGAACTTCATCATAATGGGAAACTTCCATAGAGTAGTTTCCGCGTCCTTGAGTTTTAGATCTCAATTCTGTAGCGTAACCGAACATTTCAGAAAGCGGGACGAATCCGCGAATAATCTGAGCTCCGTTTTGAGGTTCCATTCCTTCAATCTTGCCGCGTCTTGAGTTCAAGTCACCGATAACATCGCCCATGTATTCTTCAGGGACGGTAACTTCAACTTTTACATACGGTTCAAGCAGAACAGGTTTAGCTTTTTCAGCCGCTGCTTTGAACGCGATAGAGCCTGCAATTTTGAATGCCGCCTCACTTGAGTCGACTTCATGGAAACTTCCGTCATATACAACGGCTTTAACGTCAACCATTGGATAACCTGCAAGAACGCCGTTTTCCATAGCCTGACGAACACCCGCCTCAATCGGATTGATATATTCTTTCGGGATTACGCCACCGACGATTTTGCTTTCAAACTCGAAACCTTTGCCGACTTCATTCGGGAAGATTTCCAGCCAGCAATGACCGTACTGACCATGACCGCCCGACTGTCTGACAAATTTACCTTCAGCTTTGGAACTCTTGCGAATTGTTTCACGATATGCAACTTGAGGTTCGCCGACTTTACAGTCAACTTTGAACTCGCGTAACATTCTGTCAACAATAATCTGCAAATGAAGTTCGCCCATTCCCGAAATGATAACCTGTCCTGTTTCGGCATCTGTACGGACTTTAAAAGTCGGATCTTCTTCGGCAAGTTTTTGGAGAGCAACGCCCATTTTATCCTGATCGTTTTTAGTAGCAGGTTCAACCGCGACTGAAATAACAGGTTCAGGGAATTCCATTGACTCCAAAATAATCGGTCTGCTTTCGTCGCAGAGCGTATCGCCTGTAGTAGTATCTTTCAGACCGACAGCCGCCGCAATATCTCCGCTGTAAACTGCGTCGATTTCTTTGCGGTTATTCGCATGCATCTGCAAAATTCTTCCGATACGTTCTTTTTTGCCTTTTGTCGAGTTGTAGACGTAAGAACCTGATTTAAGAACTCCGGAATAAACTCTGAAGAATGCCAGCTTACCGACATAAGGATCAGTCATGATTTTAAATGCGAGTGCGGAAAAAGGTTCTTCATCACTTGCGGGACGTGAATCTTCTTCGCCGTCGGGTTTAACGCCTTGAATTGCAGGAATATCGGTAGGAGCAGGCATATAATCGACAATCGCATCAAGCAAAGGCTGAACACCGCGATTTTTATAGGACGTACCGCAGACAACAGGTGTCATATTACAATCAAGTGTAGCTCTGCGGATAACGGCTTTTATTTCATCAACGGTGACTTCTTCGCCACCGAGATATTTTTCCATAAAGTCGTCGTCCTGTTCGGCACATGCCTCAAGCAATTTATCATGATAATCCTGTGCCATTTCTTTGAGTTCTTCAGGGATTTCAATCTCGTCAGCAACTTTTCCGAGATCGTCTTCATAGACAATCGCTTCCATTTTAACGAGGTCGATAATTCCCTTGAATGTATCTTCGGAACCGATAGGCAGTTGAATCGGCACGGCATTTGTTTTAAGTCTGTCACGCATCATTTGAATGACGTGATAGAAGTCTGCACCTGTAATGTCCATTTTGTTGACATAAGCCATACGAGGAACATTATAGCGTTCAGCCTGCCGCCAAACTGTTTCTGTCTGCGGTTCAACTCCGCCGCGTGCCGTCAAAATTGCAACAGCACCATCCAGAACTCTCAAAGATCTTTCAACTTCTACAGTGAAGTCAACGTGACCGGGTGTGTCAATGATGTTGATTCGATGTTCTTTCCAGAAACAAGTTGTAGCCGCAGAAGTAATTGTGATTCCGCGTTCCTGTTCCTGAACCATCCAGTCCATTGTCGCCGCACCGTCATGAACTTCACCAATTTTATGATTTATTCCCGTGTAAAAAAGTATGCGCTCTGTTGTTGTCGTTTTACCGGCATCAATGTGCGCCATAATTCCTATGTTACGAGTTTTTTCTAACGAAATCTCTCTTGACACTTTGAAAAAAACTCCCTTTTAATAATTTGGAATTTGGATTTAGGAATCATGAATTACGAATTGAGTTTCTTTCATTCCTCATTCCCCACTCCACATTCCTAATTACCAATTTACCAGCGATAATGTGCAAATGCTTTGTTAGCTTCTGCCATTTTATGTGTATCTTCTTTTTTCTTGATAGACGCTCCTGTATTGTTAGCTGCGTCCATAAGTTCGGCTGAAAGTCTTGCGTCCATAGTTTTTTCACTGCGAAGTCTTGCATAATTTACAAGCCAGCGAATTCCTAATGTCTGTCTTCTTTCGGGACGAACTTCTACAGGAACCTGATAGTTTGCACCGCCGACACGACGAGCACGAACTTCAAGAACCGGCATAACATTTTTCAGTGCCGTTTCAAAAACTTCAATCGGATCTTTTCCTGTTTTTTCGCGGATAGTTTCAAATGCATCATAAACAACTCTTTGAGCCACGCTTTTTTTGCCTGACAACATAACTTTGTTTATAAATTTTGTAACTGTCTTTGAATGATAAACGGGATCCGGCAGAACGTCTCTTTTAGGCACGGAACCTTTTCTAGGCATTTACTGTTGCCTCCCTTTTAGCCATTGATTATTTTTTCTTCGGTTTAGCTTTCTTTGCACCGTATTTGGAGCGGGACTGATTTCTGTCCTGAACTCCTGCGGTATCAAGTGAGCCGCGAATGATATGATAACGGACACCGGGCAAGTCTTTTACACGGCCTCCGCGAATCAAAACAACGCTATGCTCCTGCAAATTATGTCCTATTCCCGGAATGTATGCGGTAACCTCAATGGCGTTAGTCAAACGAACACGAGCAACTTTACGAAGAGCAGAGTTCGGTTTTTTAGGTGTCGTTGTGTAAACACGAGTGCAGACACCACGTTTTTGAGGACATTCTTTCAGAGCCGGTGCAGTAGATTTTTCAACAGCACTTTGACGGCTTTTTCTAACTAACTGATTTATGGTCGGCATACATTCACCTCCTTTCAAAATTTCAACCTTGTCTTTCTCAAAACGTGTGCAATATTAACACCGCCAAAAATTCTTGTCAATACTTATTTTTTCGCCGTTTTTCATTCACAATTTTTCTAGACGTAAATTTTGCATAAAAACGAAAAAATAAAAAATTTCGCCTGAACTTTTTTTTCACTGTAAAAATTTTTCTTTGAACATGTCAAGAAAATTTTTGCAGGCAGTTGAAAGCGTTTGATTTTTCAGCCAAGCAATAACTGTGTGAGTTGTCATTTCCGGTTCGATTACTCTTTTGTAAATTAAATCTCCGTCCGTCAAAAGTTCTTTGCTGGAAATTGGGATCATTGCTATTCCGAGATTTTTTTTCACCATCATCAAATCTTGTACAACGCTGTCAGATACACAGATAATTTCAGGTGAAAAACCGATTTTTTTGCAGTTCGTTTCAAAAATTGATTTCCAGCGAAGAGGAACAATTATCGGCTGCCCTTTGAGTTCCGAAAGTTTGACTGTATCTTTTTTTCTGCCGCAAATATTTTTTTTGTTCATGACCATAACAAGCGGTTCATTTGGCAAAACGAAAAGTCCGTAAGATGAATTGTCCACCTGAGTTCGAGTGATTGCGATTTCAATAAGTCTGTTGTCTAAAAGTTCAATTACTCTTGCACCTTCCGCCTCCCAAATTTCAAAAGTTACATTGGGATAAACTTTGTGAAATTCTGAAATTAATTCCGGCAGAATCATCGCTCCCGAAGTCGTGATAGTTCCGATACGAATGGAACCTTTTGCACCTGTTCCGATTTCTGAAATTTCGCGAATAGTTCCGTCAACCATTCCGAGAATATTTTCAACGCGTTCGTAAAGTACTCTGCCCGCCTCTGTTAAACGAATTCTTCTTGAACCGCGTTCAAAAAGTTTTGCGTTTAATTTTTCTTCAAGACGTTTCATTTGTCGGCTTAATGCAGGCTGTGCGATGTCTAAACGCTGGGCGGCGTGACTGATATTTCCTTCTTCAACTATTGCAAAAAATGCACGCATGTCTTTTACACCGATTCCGTTCTCCATTTTCGATAATCACTCCATCTAAAAAATTCTCCGTTTCCTCTAAAAATTTCTTCGTCATTATAGCACAGTTTTTAAAGTTGTGTTATTATCATAGAAAAATATTATATCTGGAGGAAAATTTGAAATGATAAGAGATGCAGTTGAAGCGGTTGTAAATGCAATTATTTCGGAGAAAGATTATTTGTCACAACTTGATGCGAAAATCGGCGACGGAGATCACGGAGCAAATATGGCTCAGGGAGCAAAATCTGCAGTCGAGGCTTTGGAAGAACTCAGCGACGAAGAACTCAACGACTTGCAGAAAGTTTTGCATGCAGTCGGTGAGGCTGTAGTCATGAATGTCGGCGGAAGTGCTGGACCATTATATGGAGCTGGAATTTTAGAGGCGGCAAAAGTTGTTGACGAAAATTCTTCTCTGGATATTGCGACTTTAGAAAAAATGTTCGGAGCGGCAGTCAGTGCAATTCAAAGACGCGGACACGCTCAAAAAGGCGATAAAACTATGCTTGATGTTTTAATTCCGATTCATGAATGTTTTACGCCTGAAAATTCTGCGGGAAAAAATTTGGAAGAAGTTTTAGTACTTGCTGTTGACGCGGCAAAAGACGGAGTTGAATATACAAAAACTATTGCGGCAAAAAGAGGACGTGCAAGTTATCTCGGAGATCGCAGTATCGGCTTTGAAGATCCCGGGGCGGTAAGTTCGTTGATAATTTATAGAACTCTCTGCAATTACTGGAAAGGATAACGATTAAAATTTTTGAAAGTAATTTGAAACGTGTCAAGGCGATGTTTGAAACTAAAAAATCAAATGTTGCCTTGATACAATTTGAAAAAATTTTTTTACGGGAGATGATAAAATGGAAAATGACATTCAAACTGCTGAAGAAAAAATCCAGTCTGACGAATCAGAAAATCAAGAAAAAATTTCTGAAGATACAAGAATAATAATTGTAACAGGAATGAGCGGGAGCGGAAAAACTCAAGCCTGCAGATTTTTGGAGGACTTGGGATATTTTTGCGTGGATAATCTTCCGCCTGTTTTTGTTCCGAAGTTTGTAGAACTTTGTTCACACGCCTCAACTCATGTCAGTCGAATTGTTTTGGTTATCGACACACGCAGCCGAGAATTTTTTGATAATCTCATTCAAGTTTTGGAAGAAATGGACAAAAACGATCAAGATTATGAAATGCTTTTTATGGACGCGTCTGACGATGCAATTATCAGACGTTACAAAGAAACTCGTCGTCGTCACCCGATGGCTCCTTCTTCCAGAATTTCTGACGGAGTTGCGAAAGAAAGAAAACGTCTTGAAGATGTTCGCAGTAAAGCAACTTACATTATAGACACTTCAAATTTGGCGAAGGCTGAACTTCGTGAAAAAATTCGTCAGCTTTTTGCAAAAAAAGAAGGAACGGGAATGAATATTTCTGTTTTGTCTTTCGGTTTTAAATTTGGTATGCCACTTGATGCAGATATGGTTCTTGACGTTAGATTTTTGCCGAATCCTTTTTATATTGAGGCACTCAAACATAAAAGCGGAAGTGTTCCCGAAGTTTCCGCGTATATTTCCGAAAAAACTGTAACGCAGGATTTTCTAAAAAAATTAGATCCGTTTATTGATTTTCTTATCCCTCAATATGTCCGCGAAGGAAAAAGCCAACTTGTAATTGCTGTCGGTTGTACGGGCGGCATGCATAGGAGCGTTTTCACGGCAAAACATATTTTTGATAATCTTGTTAAAAAAGGTTTTACGGTAAATCTTGAACATCGCGACTTGATGAAAAATGACGTGTGGGAAGTCTGAAATAATTTGGAGTTAGGAATTAGGAATGAGGAATTAAAGTTTGAGAAAAATTTTTTAATTTTTTGATGAGGAAATTTTTGTAATGTTTAGTCTTATAAAATGGCTTTATCCGGGAATGAAAATGAAACGCTGGCTTTTGCTTTTCGCACTCAGCGTCATGATGATTAGTTTCGGTTTGGCTCTTGCTCTGAACTATGAATATCTCGGACAAGCTGAAGAGGAAATTTTTAGATTTGTTTATATGACTGTCGGAAGTTACGATTATACTGTGACAATGACGGCGGGAATTATTATCGTGATAATCGGCGGGTGCATTATGCTTTTTTCTACCCGCTCTATTATTCGTTCAATTATTGCCGTAATTATTCCTGACAGATCCGAAAAAATTGTTGACTTGATTTATCAAAAACAAAAATTAAGTCGAGGACCTGTTGTAACTGTTATCGGCGGGGGGCATGGTCTTTCTGTTTTACTTCGCGGAATAAAAGAATCAACAAGTAATGTTTCGGCAGTCGTCACTGTTGCAGATGACGGCGGAAGTTCGGGCAGACTTCGCGAAGAACTCGGAATAATTCCGCCGGGAGATTTACGAAATTGTTTAGTTGCTCTTGCCGATACTGAACCGCTCATGGAAAAACTTTTTCAATATCGTTTTAAAGGTTCTACAGCATTGGCGGGTCACAGTTTCGGAAATTTATTTATTGCCGCAATGAATGAAGTTACCGGAGATATGGAAACTGCTTTAAAAGAATCGTCAAAAGTTTTGGCGGTTAAAGGTCGAGTTATTCCCGCAAGCAAAGTTTCAGTCCGACTTGATGCAATTATGAATGACGGAACAGTTGTAGAAGGTGAATCACAAATTCCTGAAGCAAGAAAAAAAATTCGTCGTGTTCAGCTTTTCCCGAAAAAAGTTCCTGCAGTTCCTTCCGCTATCGAGGCGATTGAAAATGCCGACGCAATAATTTTAGGTCCGGGCAGTCTTTATACTTCGATTATGCCGAATCTTTTAGTTGAAGGCGTTGCAAAGGCTTTAAAAAAATCTAAGGCGATAAAAATTTATATCTGCAATGTTATGACACAGCCCGGCGAAACTGATAAATATTCTGCGTCCGCTCATGTGAAAGCAATTTTGGATCATACGGGAAAAGGTTCTATAGATTATGTTCTTGTAAATTCCGCTCCTATTCCAAAAGAATTTTGCGAAGGAAACGAATCTCAGCCCGTTGAAGTTGACGAAGAAAAAATAAATGTTCTCGGTTGCGGACTTATAAAGGCGGATTTAATCAGCGGTACTGACGCAGGCAGACATGATCCCGAAAAACTTTGTAAAGCTGTCATGAAAATTATTTACGATATGAGCGGAAAATTTTAACTGAAAAAAATTGGAGTTGCTGTGATGATAAAAATAAAAAATCTCAAAAAAAATTTCGATGACTTGGAAGTTTTAAAGGGCATAAATCTTGACATTAAAGAAAGAGAAGTTGTCGTTATAATTGGACCTTCAGGGAGCGGAAAATCTACTTTGCTCCGCTGTATAAATTTTTTGGAAGAACCGACTGAAGGAACTGTGGAAGTTGACGGCATTTTGATGAATAACGCCGAAAATATTAACAAAGTTCGTGAAGAAGTCGGAATGGTTTTTCAAAGATTTAATCTTTTTCCGCATATGACGGTTTTAGATAATGTTACACTTGCTCCAATAAAGGTCAGAAAAATTGAGCGGGAACGTGCAGAAATGACAGCACAAGAACTTTTGGACAGAGTTGGACTCGGCGACAAGTCGGACGCTTATCCGAATCAACTTTCAGGAGGACAACAGCAGAGAGTAGCAATAGCCAGAGCTTTGGCAATGCAACCGAAAGTAATGTTATTTGATGAACCTACTTCCGCATTAGATCCCGAAATGGTTGGAGAAGTTTTGGACGTTATGAAAAAACTTGCTGAAAGCGGAATGACGATGGTTATCGTAACTCATGAAATGGGATTTGCTCGGGAAGTAGGAACAAGATTGATTTTTGTTGACGGCGGTTACATTGTCGAAGAAGGAAAGCCGAAAGAAGTTTTTGAAAATCCAAAAGAAGAACGCACAAAATTATTTTTGTCGAAAATTTTATAAAAAAAAAACTGCCGTTTCCGACAGAAAAATTTTTTTAGTTTCGATAATTTTTTATGCGATTCCTGAAAGTTCTTCAGCACGTTTGTCAAAACGGCTCATAATTTCGTTGTAGGTTTTCTCGGTAATGTCCGGCATTGAATCCAAGCCAGTTGCATTTGACCAAGTAATTCCCGCTTGTTTAAAACCATCTTCTACTGCTGAACGCATTTTTTCAAGTTTTTCGGGATCGTTTCCTGCGATTGTAGACGCAAGATCAAAAATTCTTGTGGCGACAGCGTTGACTCCCCAATCACCTTCATCAGAAACAGCTTTCGCCGCGTCTTCGGGATTTGTTGCGACTTCGGGCATTCCGAATTTTGCCGCGTCAATCTGCACGCCGTCAAAATTCAAAATTCCTACTCCTTCATCAAGCCAGCCCTGAAGTTTGTCGTTGGTATCAGTGAGAGCCTGAATCATCATGTTAAGCATAGTCTGCTGATTCATCTGAATAGAATCTTTCAGATAACGAACTTCATCAGCCGAAAGTCCTTTAGTTTTTTCAGCGGAATCTTCGACAGTTTCATTTTCGGCATTTGCCGCAGCCTGTTTAGCCGCATCGGAAATATCTATCGAATAAGCATCGCCGACAGTCGAAGTATTTGCGGCGGTCTGCTGTGACGAAGAGTAAGCGTCAGCCGCTTTTGTTGTGGAAACATTTTTGTTTTGCGTCGTATATTGTCCGACAGTGACAGATGACGCACTTGAAACAGTGTTTACATCCATGTTGAAACCTCCTTTTGAAGTTAAAAAAAATTTATCTCAAGACAAAAAATCTGTCTTGTATTCTCTTTAAAATTACATCATCAATAAATCTGCCAAGCTGAACTGCTGAACCATTTTCATGGCGGTTTCTCCGTTTACTGACGGCTTAGAATAGTCCGCGACAGGTACAAGATGCGGACGTTTTTTAATTCTAGAAGAAATTTTTCCGTCCTCGTAA
Organism: Selenomonadaceae bacterium; assembly: GCA_017553205.1. Taxonomy (GTDB): domain Bacteria; phylum Bacillota; class Negativicutes; order Selenomonadales; family Selenomonadaceae; genus Quinella. The sequence continues at coordinate 59,509 of JAFZMV010000132.1, forward strand.
GTTGTTATCATAATTGAACCGTCGGGCATGAATCTTTTTATTGTTTCGATATTTTTAGGAGAACTGTTTTGACTGTTTTGACGGCTTTGAGAATTTTTTTGCATGTCCTCAAATTGTTCGTTAATTTCAGAAACTTTTTCCGCCAAAATTTTTGCGTAATCCGAAGAACTCCCTGCATTATTCGTCACGGCAGAATTATTATTTGTATCGTTGGCAAAAGTCGACTGCGACATACTTGCAATTAAATCTGTTCCGTAATTTATGTTCCACGCTCCCAAAATTTTCACGTCCCTTCTAAAAAATTTGAAAATCCTCTTCAACTGCTTTATCGGAATTTTAAATATGCCGCTTAAGAAATTATTTATTTTGCCATGACTTTTTTGTAAACTTCCAAATATTTTTCCGTGACTGTACTTATCAAAAATTTTTCTGCCGCGTTCGGAACTCTTTCCAGAATTTTTGAATATTCTTTTTCGTCATTTGCAAAAGTTATTAAAATTTTGCTCAATTTTTCAACAGGAACTTTTCCATTTTCCAAATCAAAAATAATTCCCGCAGACTCTCCCGAAGATGTTTTCAGCATTTCCGCAGATTCTCCCAAATTTGAACTGACGACGGGTTTTCCGCTGAACAAGCTGTCAATTATCAAAAGCGGAAAACTTTCTCCCGAAAATTCACTCGGCAAAAATCCTACATCAGAAGTTGCAAGATAATCGCGGACGTTGCTTTTAAATCCCACAAGATGAACAAATTCAGGAACATTATTTTTTAATTTGTCATACATTACGCCCGCACCGACTAAAATTAAATCAATTCTGCGGGAACTTTTTTTATTTGCCAAAGTCACCGCGTCAACTGCAGCCTGCCAACCTTTTTCGGGAATTGCACGACTTACCACACAGCACACAAAAGAATTTTCAGGAATTTTTAATTCATTTCGCGGAATCGGATTGACGGGAAAAATTTCAAGCCCGTTGCCAATTTTATAAAAATTCTCATCAGGTTCCCAGTTGAAATCTTTAAACGGCTGTAAATTTTTTTCGGTGATGTAAATGAAAGCGTCAACACATTTTTGAACTTTCTTCAGCAGATTATTTAAATGTGGCTGTTCCGTTGCCTCGTACATTCCGTGCAGAGTTACAACATGATGAAGTTCTTTTTTCTCGGTTGAAATATAACTGACTGCCTCATCAACCGAACCATGATGAGAATGAGCAATATCAATTTTAAACTGTTCGACAATCTGCAAAAGTCCCGCCGTTTCCTGTATTCTTACAAGCGGAAGATCGGCTGATAATTTTTTTCGGACACCCGGCAAATACTCAGACATTTGAAAATCCAAAATCGTGACGGGAAAATTTTTTCTGCCCAGTTCATTCGCCAAAATTAACGGGAAAGTTTCTCCGCCACCTATCGTCATAGAAAAAACGCACATTAAAATATTTGGCTTGCGTTCAACTTTCAAAATTTTTTCTACGCTGAAATATTTTTTGAGTTCTTCAATATCTTTTCCGCCGTAATATGAAAAAAAATGATCCTCCAACTGCTTGAAATGTTTTTCATGAGCGTCGGCAGTGACAAAATAATTTTTCGCGATAAACGTTGCAATTTTTTCATGCTCCAAATAATAACGCGGCTCTTTTTGAATTTTCAGCGACGTACTTTTTTTGTGGACGCGATAAAAATTTGTGGCGGTCGGCGTGTAATAAATACAGCCGCCTTTAATCAAGTCGAGATAAAAAAGCCAGTCCCCGCAAAGTTTCATATCTTTCCAGAGTTCTGCAATTTCATCATGAATTTTTGTCGGCTTTTTAAAAACTGTACTGCTTACATTTGGAATGACATTTTTTATTGCCATTCCGTACATTACAAAATTTGCGGCAGTCATTGAAAAACTTTTTGACCAGTCGAAATTTTCCAAGTCCGCCAAATATTGTTCAGTGGTAAAAATTTTTTCGCCGTCCTGCATAAAATCCGAACGGGCAAAAGCAAGCTGGACAGATTCATCAGCAAACGCGGGAACAAGTTCAGACAAAAAATTTTCTCCGCTGTAGTCATCTGATTCCGCTATCCAAATTAAATTTCCTTTTGCCGCTTCAAGACCTTTACGCCACTGATTGAAAACTCCGCCCGAATTTTTTTCGTTAAAAATAATCCGCGTGTTGTCTTTGTGTGCTGAATAGTATTCCTGCAGAATTTCTCTACTGTTATCTGTTGAACAGTCGTCCAACAAAATTACTTCAAAATTTTTGTAAGTCTGGCTGTAAATCGTGTTCAATCTTTCGCGAAGATACGGGGCGTGATTGTAATTCGGAACAATGACGCTGACAAAAAAATTTTTTCTGTCTTCTGACGGATTACACTGCCAAATAATTTTGGATTTTTCAGCAGGATTTTCTGCAGGTTGATTTTCAGAAGTCATTGCAAATTTTAACAGTGCAGATTTTGCCGCCGCCTTTGCAGGAAGAAAAAACTTTTTATGAACTGCAGGCATTTTTTCCGACAAAAAATTTTCCGTACGGCTGACAATTCTCCTGACAACCGTTCCCGTCAATTTGCGGTAAACTTTCATTTTTATACTCATTAAAATCTCCTCATTTTGAGCGAATCATTTTATTTATTTTCCGCAAAGGTGCGGTAACTTTCCAAGACATTGAATTTATCAGAGAAGCATTTAATTTTTTCTGTTCTTCAAGTTGCAAAGCTAACTGTTTATTTTTTTCATCAAGTTTTGCAAGTTCGGTTTTTTGGTTGATAATATTTTCTTCAAGATGTGAAATTTTTTTACGCATAAATAAAATTTCGTCGGTGAGTTTCTGTGCGAATTTAAAATCAATTTTCCCATGCACTTCTACTGTAAAATCTCCCTGCAGATTTTCGGCGGAAGTATCAAAAACAAATTGCGGGTCGTCCGTCAAAAAATAATAAAATCCTTCGTCGATTTTTATCGCGTTGCTGTGAAGAATCGAAAAATTTTTCCCGTTGATTTTAAATTCTTCAAGTTTAATCGCAGTTAAGTTTTCGCATGGATCAAATCTCAAAAATTTAACGAGTTTTTTTGAGGTACATGAAAATTTTCCGCGAAAAGTTCCGTCCTTCTCGTAAAAAATAACTTTCTCAAAAATTTCTTCGCCGTTAAAACTTTCGCCCGTATCAAAATAAATTTTACAACGGAGCGTCAAAAGTTTATTTTCCATTCCGAAAATATCATATTTCCCAGTATCAACCAAAAAAGATTTTTCGTCGTAATTATAGAGCTTTTTAATTTCTTCGGCAGATTTTTCATTTGACAGAATTTTTTTCAGCAGGTTCAAGCCGACAAACTGAATTGAACTGTAATTATTTTCAAGGCAGATTTGAGCGAGTGCAAATTCACGGTTGATTTTTCCGTTGACGACAAATTTTTTTGCTTCAGGAAAAACTTCGAGAAAAAAATTATAGTCTTTAAAATTCTCAACAAAATTTTGAATAAGAAAAAACATTTCATTTTCAACACGCACACGCTTATTAAAATCTGCCGCCGACATGTTATCATCACGCAGGCGAAATTTCACCAACTTATCGGGCATAATATAAAAATTTTCATGAAAGCAAAGATTTATCCACATAAAATAATCCGGCAGTTGCCAAAGCCCATGAAAATCCAACAAATTATATTTTCCGTAAACTTCCCGCCGAATCATCAAACTCGGGTGACACAAACAATTTGCATTATAAAAAAAATATCTCAGCCATTCTGCACGAGAACGGTTGGGCTTGTCAAAAATTTTTTTATAAAAATCATCGTCCGAAAGTTCCTGCAAATTTCCTTCCGCGTCAATAAAATCGGCCTGCGTAAAACAAGCCGCATAATTTTTATTTTCTTCCAGAAATTTTACCTGCTTTTCAAGTTTATCGACAGTCCATAAATCGTCCGAATGATGAATGGCAATATATTTTCCTTGTGCCGCTTTCAAACATTCCGACAAAACAATTCTTGGCCCGCGATTAACTTCGTGCAGAAAAAATTTTATTCTTTCATCGGAAAAAGTTTTTATAATTTCTCGGCTGTTATCCTGTGAACCGTCATCAGCAATCAAAAGTTCAAAATCTTGAAAAGTCTGATTTAAAACACTTTCAATCGCTTCAGAAATATATTTTTCATGATTGTAACTCGACAAAATAACGCTGACTTTTGGTCTGTCAAATTTTTTGTTTGGCATTTTATTCAACCTTTGTAAATTATTTTTTCATGGATTTTAAAATCCCGCAGATTTTTCTGACATCATCTTCAGAAAGTTCTCCATACATCGGCATGCTTAAAACTTGTTTGCCGACAACATTTGCAACGGGAAGATTTTCGGGACTTGAAGAATTTAACTGACGATAACATGTAAATTCACTGCAGAGCGGGTGAAAATATTTTCTTGTGAAAACATTATAATTTTTAAATTCGTCGTAAACTTCGTCGCGGGATTTTCCAAAAATTTTTTCGTCAATGCGAATGACATAATACTGATAATTCAATTTTTTATTTTCTCCGCACTTCGGCATAAGTTTAATTCCTTCGACTTCGCCAAGTTCTTCGTTATAAATTTCGTGCAGTCGAATTCTTTTTTTTCGTTCTCCCTCAACATAATTCAACATAATTCTTCCTATAGCCGCACTGACTTCGTTAAGTTTTCCGTTAATTCCGGGCATAACGACTTCATCTTCATTTTTGATTCCGAAATTTTTCAGCAGGTCAATTCTAGCTTTTAAATGCTCGTCTTTGTGAACTAATGCACCGCCCTCAACTGTGTGATAAAGTTTCGTAGCATGAAAACTTAACATGGAAATGTCGCCGAAATTTCCGATTCCCTGTCCGTCAATTTCAACGCCGAAAGCATGAGCCGCATCATAAATAACTTTTAAGCCGTAACGGTCTGCAACTTCTTGAATTTTTTCTGTGTCGCATGGAGTTCCGAAAACATGAACCGCCAAAATTGCCGAAGTGTGCGGAGTTATCATCGACTCAATTTTTTCCGCGTCAATATTCATGGTTTCTTCGTCCACGTCGCAGAAAATCGGCTGAATATTATTCCAACTCAAAACATGAGGAGTTGCCGCAAAAGTAAAAGGAGTCGTGATAACATCTCCCTGAAGTCTTAAAGACTGACACGCAACAATTAAAGCAATAGTCCCGTTATTGAAAAGTGAAAGATAAGGGACTTTTAAATATTCCGTCAGCTCTTTTTCAAGCATGTAATGCTGAGGACCGTTATTTGTGAGCCATTTCGCAAGCCAAATATCTTCCAACTTTTTTGTAACTTCTTCAATTTTCGGAAAAACAGGGCGGGTAACATAAATACTTTCTGTAAAAGGTTCAAAGTTCGACAAATAAAAAACCTCCCGTCAAAAATTTTTTTGCCATTATATTAAACACGCGGGATATTTGCAATTTAATTTTGGACGGCAGGTGATAAAATTATTTTCTTCAAAAATTTTTCACAAAAAAAAAACTCCGACAAAAATTTTTCATCGGAGTTCCTTTTAATTTTAAAAATTCAAAACAAAATTACATGCTCAAATATTTCTTCTGTTCTTCGGTCAAAGTGTCAATTTTTACGCCGATTGAATCAAGTTTAATTTCGGCAATTTTTGAATTAATTTCTTCGGGCATGAGATAAACTTTTTTATCAAGCTTTTCATGATTGTGGAGAATATGAGCGGCACTGAAAAATTGAACTGCAAAACTCAAATCCATAATTTCAGCCGGGTGACCGTCACCCGATGCAAGATTTACTAAACGACCTTCAGCAAGCAGATAAATTTTTCTGCCGTCCTGCTGTAAAAATTCTTCGATATTATTTCTGACAGTTTTGCGACTTACAGAAAGTTTTTCAAGTTGAGGAATATTTACTTCAACGTCAAAATGTCCCGCATTTGCCAAAACTGCCCCGTTTTTCATCAGCGGAAAATGTTCTTCTGTGATAACGTCTTTATCGCCCGTTAAAGTTAAGAAAATATCGCCGACTTTTGCCGCTTCACTCATCGGCATTACTCTAAATCCGTCAAAAACCGCCTCAATAGCTTTAATCGGATCAACTTCCGTGACAATGACATTTGCTCCAAGACCTTTAGCCCTCATCGCTCCGCCTTTTCCGCACCAGCCGTAACCTGCAATGACAACATTTTTTCCTGCAACAACTAAATTTGTTGTCCGCATAATTCCGTCCCAAGTTGATTGACCTGTCCCGTAGCGATTATCGAATAAAAATTTGCAGTAAGCATCATTCGCGGCAATCATCGGAAAAGCAAGTTCCCCACGTCTTTCCATGTTGTGAAGTCTTTTAACTCCCGTTGTAGTTTCTTCAGAGCCGCCGATAATTTTCGGAATAAGTTCGCGGCGTTTTGTGTGAACTTGATGAACCAAATCCCCGCCATCATCAATAATAATATCCGGTTCAATATCCAAAACTCTGTCAATAAAATTTTCGTATTCTTCGGGACTGCAGTCATGAACTGCAAAAACTTTTATTCCTTCTTCAGCAAGTGCGGCGGCAACATCGTCTTGAGTCGAAAGAGGATTACAGCCCGTCAAAGCAACTTCAGCACCTGCATTTTTGAAAACTTCCGTCATGTAAGCTGTCTTCGCCTCGACGTGCAGACTGATAGCAATTTTTTTTCCCGCAAAAGGTTTTGACTTTGAAAATTCTTTTTCAATCGCCGACATAACAGGCATAAAATTTTTTACCCAGTTAATTTTTTTTCTTCCGCCCTCTGCAAGCGAAATATCTTTTACAGCATAATTCATAAAAATCCACCTCAAAAATTCTTTTATAACTTTAAACTTCGACTGAAAAATTATTTTTTCCTTCAACTCAAAAAATTTGTTGTAAGCAAAAAAATTATCAGCGTCAAAGTTTCTGAAATTATTTCCGTCGCTCCGTAAATATCTCCCGTGACTCCTCCAATTTTTTCAGTTGAAAATTTTCCGAAATGCCATGAAAAAATCACCGCAAACGCCAGAGAAATTACTGCTGTACAAAAAATTTCTCCTCCGAAAAAAATCAACGGCAACAAAAATAAAATTGTTTCTGCCAACGCGAAATAAAAAATTTTTTTCGTTGCGTAAATTGAAAATGCTTTTCCTATTCCCTGCGCTCTTGCGTACGGGAAAAATTTTATAATGAAAACCATTGCAAGCCGTCCGATTATCGGTGCGGAATAAACTGCCGCACAAATCAACAGCGTTGAAATTTTTGCAAGCTCGGCAAGCGAAGAAATTTGAAGAACCGCAACTAAAATTAAACTCAAGACACCGAAAGAACCTGCACGGGAATCTTTCATAATTTCCAAAATTTTTTCTTTTTCCCGTCCTGAAAATAATCCGTCCGCAGAATCCGCAAGCCCGTCAAAATGTATTCCGCCCGTTAAAATCACCGACAAAAAAAATCCTGTCGCACCGATAAAAATTGAAAATTTTTCCTGCGTGAAAAAAATCAGCGAAAAAATTATCGACACATAAAAAAATCCCAGTACCGCACCGACTGCCGGGAAAAATTTTACAGATTTTCCAAAACCTTCTTCAGTCCAAACAGTTTGACGAACTAAATTTATTCTCGTCAAAAACTGCAGGGCAATAAAAAAATCATTCATCAAAGTTTTTTGTTGTTCTCCCAATTTTTCATCCACTGTTCCATATTCTGCCGAATCAAACTCCAAAGAATTTCCGGATTATGATAAATTTTTCTGCACATTCTCAAAAATTTTCCTCCCAAAAGTTTTCCGATAATTTCACTGAAAGTACTTATTGCCATTCTGACGACAACAATTAAAATAATTGAAATTTTAAATCCCAAAACAGTTATCGCAATTCCGCCGAACAACGGCAAAAGAAAAACCATCGCCATTTTTATCGCAAAAAACGAAAATGCCACTCCCAATGCACCTTTTAAAAGTCTTAGCAAAAATTGTGCGTTGCGGTGAAAAAAATTTTTTACGTCGTTAAAAGCCTCTTTCGGTTCCGTAAAAATTTCTTTGACAAAATTTGCCGTCCGTCTGCCGTAATATTGAAAAAATTCTCCGATTTTCTGCAGAAGTTTATTTATATCGGTCGGAATATTTGTAACCGTCAACATAACCGACTGCATACTGAAATCCGTCACAACTCCCCGCATTGCTCCCAGTGCATTTCCAAAAACATTCGGGATTTTGCTACCGATACCAGCCACAGAATCAGGAATCGGCAGTGCAGGAATAAAAGCCGCAATTACATAAAGAGTCACCGCCAAAATTCTCCCGAAAACCATAGCAAAAAAATATTTTATAACGGCTCGCGGATTTCTTCGGAAGGCACGCGGAAATTTTCTGATTCTCGGCGGAAGTTTTGATACAAGCAGATTAAAAAATTTATCTCCCGCACTCGGATATTGTTCAATATTGACTTCAGGCGGGAATTCAAAATTTTTCTGATTTTCTTTTTCAAGTTGTTCGGTGAGATTTATCATTTTCAAAAAAGCATCGGCAACTGCATTTTCGCCGGCGTTTTCTAATTTTTCACGCTCTGAATCAAAATTTCTGCTCTGCTCAATCATTTCGGCAAATTGTTCGGCAATTTTCTTTTGTTTTTCGTCACTGTCAATTTTTTTTGTAGTGTCAATCATCTGCAGAAGATTATTTGCAAGTTTTCTATGATCGTTGTCGTTGTCGTCGGCTTTTGTAACCCGTATCATTTTTTGAAAATCTTCCGCAAGATTTTTTTTCTTGTCCTCGTCCATGATGCCGCCTCATAGAATTTTCTAAAAATTTTCATTAGTTTAATTTAGAAAAAGTCTTATGTCAATGTGAATTGCCGACCCTTTCACATAAAAATTTTTGACAATATCTGCATGAAAAATTTTTTTGTGCGATGAAACAAAAAATTTTATGTTATAATTGACAAAAAATTTTTTGGAGGGATTTTTATGGGCGTTAAAATTATTTTTTCGGACATTGACGGAACTTTTTTAAACAGCAAGAAAAAAGTTACGGATCTGACTGTAAAAGCAATTCATTCTTTGCTGGAAAAAAATTTGAAATTTGTATTGGTTTCTGCCCGTATGCCGGAGGCAATTTATCCTATACTCGACACAATAAATTTGCCGCGTATTCCGATAATCAGTTACAGCGGTGCCCTTGTTCTGAATGAATACGAAAAAATTTTGTACGACAAAAAAATTTCTGCCGAAAACTCAAAAAATATTTTAACTGAAGTTTTCAATCGTTGGGAAGATATTTCTGTAGGTTATTACAGCGGGAGAAAATGGTACGTTCAGAAAATAGATCATCGAATCGAATATGAAATGAATTCTACAAAAGTTCGTGCCGAAATTGAAAATTTTTCAAATCTGATTGAAAAAAATATTTTGCCGAATAAAATTTTTATTCGCTGTGAGCCGCCGACTTGTAAAGAGATGGATTTTGTACTCAACGAAAAATTTAAAAATTTAAATATTGTTCGTTCCGCTCCGCACCTTTTAGAAATTATGGATAAGACAGTTACAAAGGCAGAAGGAATTAAAATTTTGCTGGATTATTACGGAATTACAAAAGATGAGGCGGCTGCATTCGGCGACAATTACAACGATATAGAAATGTTGAAATATATTCCGCGTTCCGTAGCAATGGCTAATGCTCCCGACGGCGTGAAAAAATATGCTCGTTTTATTACCGATTCAAATGACGACAGCGGAATTTATACCTACTTGAAAAAAATTGAAATTATTTAGCCGTTTAATTATGATTAATATTTTTTGCAACGTTGTAGAAGAAAAAAATTTATTATAAAATACGCACGTTATTTTTGTTTTGAAATTTGAAAGGAGCATCATCAAAAAAATCATGGAACAAAAATCTAAAGGATCTGTTGCAGGTTTTCTGATTCCGTCGCTTATAGGAATTTTTTTATTTATGATTCCCGTTAAGTACGACGACAAATGGACGGTTATTGTAAAAATTATCGCGGATATTATCGGCGAAGGGCTTGGAGATTTTCTTCCGCTCTTGTGTTTGATAATTGTCACAATGTCATCAGTTTTGGGATTGGCTTTTTTGAGTAAACCGAATTTAATTACAAATTATCCTATGGTAAAAACAACTTTTGAATCTACGGCAATTTGGGTAGCGATTAGAATAGTCGGAACAATTTTTATTTGGCTGACATATTTTGAAGTTGACGCAGACGAAAACAGTTCGGGAATAATTCACATGATAACTTCCGGAGATAACGGCGGTTTTGTTTTGCATGATTTATTGTCGGTACTTGTAATAATATTTTTCTTGGCAGGTTTATTACTTCCTCTGCTGTTGGATTTCGGACTTTTGGAATTTATCGGGGCATTGCTTACAAAAATTATGCGTCCTATTTTTACAATTCCGGGACGTGCAGCAGTTGACTGTATGACATCGTGGATCGGTGACGGAACTTTGGGAGTTATGTTGACTGCCAACCAATATGAAGGCGGATATTATTCAAAACGTGAAGCCGCAATTATCGCGACAACTTTTTCTGCAGTTTCGATAACTTTTTCGATAGTTGTTTTGGCTCAAGTCGGTTTAATGGAATATTTCGGCTTGTACTATCTTTTAATTTGTGCGGTCGGAGTTGTCTGTGCGATAATTATTCCTAGAATCCCGCCGCTTTCCTTGAAAAAAGATGAATTTTTAGTTGAAGGAAAAGCGATGGGCGAAACTTTGCCGGAAGGTTTCACAACTTCCACACAGTACGGACTTCATTTAGCCATGAAACGTGTTGAAGAACACAGAGGAATGGAACAATTTTTTGAAAACGGAATTAAAAATGCGGCGGGCATGTGGTTCGGAGTTCTGCCTGTTGTCATGTGTATAGGAACGCTTGCACTTGTTTTGGCGAATCACACAACAATTTTTGACACGCTGGGACTTCCGTTTTTACCGCTATTAAATTTGCTGGATGTACCTCAAGCGGTTGAAGTTTCAAAGACAATGATAGTCGGTTTTACGGATATGTTTACGCCGTCAATTATTGCTGCAAGTACAATTACAAGCCCTATGGCAAAATTTATTGTTGCAGTAATTTCAGTTACACAGTTAATTTATTTGTCGGAAGTCGGCGGGCTTATTCTCGGTTCAAAAATTCCCGTCAACCTTCCCGAACTTTTTATAATTTTCCTTGAAAGAACTATCATCAGTTTGTTAATCGTCGCACCTGCCGCACATTTGATTTTTGCAAATTAAAAAAATCGTTGACGATAAAAAATTTTCAAAGTAAAATTGAAGAAAAAATTTTCTGAAAAATTAGGAGGGATATTTATGAATACACGAACTCATGAAATTATTCGCGAATATGTCGACGTTTTAATTTATCAAGCTATTGAACGTCAACTGACTTGGGACACTTCGGCGGGTGAAATGGACATTCGCTACACAATAAGAGATTTGTCGGGAAAAGTTTTGCTCGGTGTTTCTTTCAGCGTACTTTCCACAAACGGCAAAGTTGAACTTACAATCAACGGCGAAAAATTCAAAACTGCCAACAAACCTATTATTGACAAAGTCAGCCGTCTTTTCAGAATTATCAACTACGAGAAGAAAGAAAATATTATCAGCGACGAAACTATTAAATTTATGCGTCAGTACGTCAAAGAGAACAAATAATTATGAGTGTGGAATGTGGAATTTTAATTCCTAACTCCTAATTCCACATTATTACGGGGGAGGCTTTTTTATGTCTGCGGTTGTAATAACCGGAACACAATGGGGCGACGAAGGCAAAGGCAAAATTGTAGATTATCTTGCAAGTAAAGCTGATACTGTTGTCAGATTTCAAGGCGGATCAAATGCGGGACACACTGTCGCAGTAAACGGCGAAGAATATAAACTGCGTCTTTTGCCCAGCGGAATTTTGTACAAGGGAACAAACTGCGTTATTGCAAACGGAGTTGTTTTAGATCCCGAATGTTTACTCGAAGAAATTTCTGCAATGGAAAAACGCGGAATTGATACTTCAAATATAAAAATTTCAAATCGTGCTCATGTTGTTATGCCTTATCACAAAGTTTTTGACGAACTCGGCGAACAGTCGAAGGGCGAAAATAAAATCGGCACGACCAAACGCGGTATCGGTCCTTGCTACATCGATAAAGACGACAGAATCGGTATCAGAGTTTGCGATTTAATTGACAAGGAAGAATTTGCAACAAAGTTGAAAAATATTTTGGAGCAGAAAAATTTTATTTTGCAGAAAGTTTATAACCGTGAGCCGCTGAATTATGAAGAAATTTTGAACGAATATCAAAATTATGCAGAAAAAATTTCTCCGTATGTCTGCGACACAATTTCTTTGCTGAATGATGAACTTGACGAGGGCAGAAAAATTTTATTTGAAGGTGCTCAAGCTACAATGCTTGACATTGATTACGGGACTTATCCGTATGTTACTGCAAGTCACCCTGTTTCAGGCGGTATAGGAGTAGGTGCGGGAGTTGCTCCGAAAAAAATTGATAAAGTTGTCGGCGTTGTCAAAGCGTACTGCACGAGAGTCGGCGAAGGTCCTTTCCCGACTGAACAGTTAAATCCAATCGGTGAAAAACTTCGGACTGCTGGTCATGAATTTGGAACTGTTACAGGTCGTCCGAGAAGAACCGGCTGGATTGATGCATGCGTCGTGAAATATGCAGGTCAACTTTCAGGAATTGATTATATGGCGGTGACGCGTCTGGATATTCTTGACGACTTCGACGAAATAAAAATGTGCGTCGGCTACAAAATCGACGGAAAAATTTTAAATGAAATTCCTGCAAGTTTAAAAATTTTGGCGAAAGTTGAACCTGTTTACGAAACTTTTGCGGGCTGGAAAACTGATATTTCAAAAATTCGCAGTTATGATGAACTTCCCGAAAATGCAAAAAAATATCTTGAACGCATGGCGGAAGTTACAAAAATTAAACTTGGAATTGTTTCAGTCGGACCGAACAGAGATCAAACAATTATTCTTGCTGACGATATTTTTTAGAAAAAAATTTTTCATGAAAAAAATTCCTGTCGGAAACGGCGGGAATTTTTTCGATTTTTAAAACAAATTTTTTGAATTATACAGAGGTGAGCGATGAGAAATAATATTTCTCCCATAGTTGAAGGCGGTTTACTTGCGGCTGTGTCTGTTGTACTCGGATTGGGTGCAACATATCTGCCGATAATCGGAATAGCAATAGAATTTTTTTGTGCAGTTCCGTTTGTAATTTTGACAGTACGTCAAGGAGTCGGAAAAGGTTTAACAGCTCTGATTGTTTCGTTAATGCTCATGGCAATGTTTATGGGACCTTTACTCGCGGCAAGATTGGCATTAACCATAAATATCTGCGGAATAATTTTAGGCTGGTGCATACAAAAAAATTTCAGTACGGCAAAATGTTTTGTTGCAACATTTATTTCATCTGTCGCCGCTCAAACTATTGCAATAATTTTTGTCATGGCAGTTATGGGAATAAATTTCACGGAAACTCAGCTTTCACTGATGAAAGAATCTTTCGATCAATCATTTCAAATTTATGAAAGTATGGGCGTAGAAAAATCAGTTATAGAAGAATCAAAAAAACAAATTGAACCTGCCATTCAGTTGATAAGTTTTTTGGTGCCGACGATAGTAGTTTTAATTTCGCTCATAAATACGACTGCATGTTATTTGACATCAAAATGGATTTTTCAAAAACTTCGGTTTCAATTTATCGAAGCACTTCCAAAATTTTCTGAATGGAGATTTTCAATATTTTTTTTGTATCTTGCGGCATTTGCGATACTCGGAACTTATTGGGGAGGAACTCGAAATTGGAATTTAATTTATGTAGTTTCACTCAACGCAACTTTTTTGGCGATGGGTGTAGGACTCATTCAAGGTCTTTCAGTTTTGTCTTTTGCGGCTGATAAACATAATTTTTCAAAATTCGCAAGAAGATTGGCATTTATTTTGATAATAATAAGTCCGCTTTTTTTGCAGATAACTTCATGCATCGGATTGTTTGACATGATTTTTGATTACAGAAAAAAACTTCTCAGTTAGTTGTTGAGGGATCAAAATCAATTTGAACTTCGGGCATTTTATGAAGATCATATTTCAGCAAAAATGTTCTTACAAAATTTAAATCGCCGCTTTTGATTAAGACAACAAATCTGTGAACGCCTTTTAAATTTTCTATAACCGCCGGTATCGGTCCAAGAATTTCTTGACGAGCCGGCGAAAATTTTTTTGCAGAAATTTTGAACGCCTCTGCAATTTCTTCGGCAAAAATTTTTGCTTCATTTTCATTTTTCGACATAAATAAAATTTTTACAAGTCTGCTGAACGGCGGGAAAAAAAATTCTTCTCTGTTTTTAATTTCATGATTATAAAAATTTTCGTAATCTTGACGACAACCAAAAATAATTGCGTCTGCATTTGTGTTGTAAGTTTGAACAATAACTTTTCCGGGAAAATTTGCACGACCTGCACGACCTGCAGCTTGAGTTATCAAATTAAAACAAATTTCTGATGCTCTGAAGTCCGCAAAATTTAACGCAGAATCCGCACTCAAAATTCCGACCGCCGTGACGTTTTGAATGTCATGACCTTTCGCAACCATTTGAGTTCCGAATAAAATATCATATTCGCCGCGTCCGAAAGCATTTAAAATTTTTCTGTGTCCGAATTTTGTAGAAGTTGTATCTCTGTCCATTCTCAAAATTTTTGCGCCCGGCAAAATTTCATTTAATTGTTGTTCAAGTTTTTGAGTTCCGGTACCAAAAAATTTTATATATTTGCTCCCGCATTTAGGACAAGTTTTCGGAACAGGTTTTTCAATTTCGCAGTGATGACATTTTAAAGTTTCGTCAGCGTGATAAGTCATGGAAAGTCCGCAGTCGGGACATTTGATAACTTCTCCGCAACTTCTGCACATAACAAAAGTATGATAACCGCGACGATTCAATAATAAAATTGCTTGCTGATGATTTTTTAAAGTTTCAGACAATAAATTTTGCAAATCTCGACTCAAAACTTTTTTATTTCCAGCTCGAAGTTCTCCACGCATATCAATACATTCAACTTCTGGCAAAGATTGATTAAAAACTCTGTGCAACATCGGCAAATAAATTAATTCTCCGATTTTTGCACGATGAAAATTTTCAAAACTTGGAGTGGCTGAACCGAAAACAACTGCGGCATTATAAAATTTTGCAAATTGTTCGGCGACAACTCTTGCATGATAACGCGGAAATGTATCTTGCTTGTAAGAAAAATCTTGCTCTTCATCAACGACAATCAAACCAACATTTTCAATCGGCGTAAAAAGTGCAGACCTCGCACCGATTACAATTCCAATTTTTCCTTCGCGAATTTTATGAAAAATGTCGGCTTTTTCTTCAATACTGATTCGACTGTGAATAACTGCAATGTCGGGAAAATAAGCTTTGAAGTTGTAAACAATTTGACCTGTCAAAGCAATTTCAGGAACTAAAATTATTGCACGACGACCAAGACGACGGACAATTTTTGTAAGCTCGATATAAACTTGAGTTTTTCCTGAACCTGTAACGCCATGCAACAAAAATCCTTGAAAAATTTTTTCCTGCAGAAATTTTTTTACAGAATCAATCGCAAAAGTTTGTTCCGCAGTCAATTCAAAATTTTTTTGCTCGCTGTAAACGTTTGAATAACTGTCGCGTAAAATTCTCCGCTGTTCTATTTCGATTAAATTTAATTCTTCAAGCATTTTTAATTGTGGCGAATAGATTCCCATTTTTGAAACTTCAACTGACGGAATTTCTTTTCGTTCAATCAAATTTTTCATGAGAATTGAAATTTTTGTTGACTTTGAAGTAATTTTTTTTAAATCTTCTTCAGAAAAATTTTCTGCAAGTTTTATTATCCGTTCGAAAAGTTTTTTAATTTTTCTGCTGTTTCTTCCGGGCATAAATAAAGTCATTGCTTCTGACATCGAACACAAATAAAAATCTGAAATAAATTTCGCAGATTTTATCATTTCTTCAGTAAACCATGCTTCATCGTCAAAAACATCAATAATATCTTTCAATTCAAAATCAAAAAAATTTTCAACGTCGGGAACTTCTTCAACGCTCATTACAAATCCGTCAACTTTTTGTTTGCCAAACGGAACATAAACTCGCCAACCTGCAGATAAAAATTTCAAATGTTCAGGGATTGAATAAGTATAAGTTTGTTGAACTGATTTTATTTTTACATTTGCAAATACTTGAGCAACTAACATTTAATTCCTGCTTTCTGATAAAAATTCTTGCGGCGTGACAGCTTTTAACGATTCGATTGCAACTTCAATCATTGAATCATCAGGTTCGCGTGTCGTTAAATATTGGAGCCAAAGTCCCGGCATTATTGCAAGTCGCACGAAAGAATTTTTTGAACGTCCGGCAAATTTTATTATTTCGTAAGCAATTCCAGCGACAACAGGCAATAAAATTATTCTCGATAAAATTCTTAACCACAAATCAGGCCAGCCCAAAAATGCAAAAACAAAAATACTCACAATCATGACGATTAACAAAAAAGCCGTCCCGCATCTCGGATGAAGTCTTGGAAATTTTTTTACGTTTTCGACTGTCAAAGGTAAATCAGCCTCATAACAAAAAATTGTTTTATGTTCCGCTCCGTGATATTGAAAAACTCTTTGAATTTCTTTCATTCGTGAAATTGCAAAAATATATCCGAAAAAAATTATCAGCCGTAAAAATCCTTCAACCAAATTTAAAATAATCGGTTCTTCTGTCAAAGTGTGCAAAAATTTTGCGGCAAAAGTCGGAATTGCGATAAACAAAACGCAAGCCAAACCCAACGCAAAAATTATTGTTCCTGCCATTTCTTTATCGGAAAGTTGTTCATCTTCTTCGCCGGCAGCCTGTGCAGAAAATGACAAAGATTTTATTCCCAAAATTAAACTTTCAAATAAATTCACTGAGCCGCGTATAAAAGGAAATTTCAAAAAAGAATATTTATCTGCAATCGAATTTACATTTTTTACTTGAACATTTATTTTTCCGTCAGGTTCTCGGACAGCAGTCGCAGCTTTTCCGAATCCTCTCATCATTACTCCTTCAATTACTGCTTGTCCTCCGACGATTGGTTTTTCCATAAAAACACCTCGCAAAATAAACTTACAAAAATTTTTCTGCCTTACTCGATAATTTTATATTTTCTGTTTTTTTAAATCAACTTTTTTGTTCAACGCGAAGAAAATTTTTTGCTTGTCAATTTTGCGGATTATTTCGATAATAAACCTGTTGAATTTGCGAAAGATTTTTTATCCCGCGTAAAACCGCATCAGTCTTTGAAATTTTTAACTTTTTCGCGACGTTTTCAGTTTCAGTAAGTTCCGCGTCAGTAAGCCTAATATGAACTATTATTCCGTCGACAAAAAATGCGAAAAATATGTTATTACTTCGGCGATTAAAAATAAACAAAAAATTTTTTTTAAATCCTGTATTGATGAAACTTAATTTTTTTCTGTGGAATTTATTGTCGCCGGAGTAATATTTTTTTTGATATAACTCACAAAAATTGACTTCATTTTTAATTTTTGTTATAAGGTTAATTGTTTTGTTCAAACAGATTATTTTTATTATTTCAAAAAATTGCTGTAGAGGAGTTTTTTTCATGAAAAAAATTACTGTTCAACACGTCGCTGAAATTATGAATAGGATTGCACCAAAAAAATTTGCTGAAGAGTGGGACAATCCGGGACTTTTAATAGGCAGTCTTAAAAATAAAGTTGAAAAAATTTTTGTTGCTCTTGACGTGACTGACGAAGTTATAAAAAATTCAGTCGATTTCGGAGCAGATTTAATAATTTCTCATCACCCGATAATTTTTCATGCCGTTAAAAATATTCGTACTGATTTACCGCTCGGCAGAAAAATTGAACTGCTGATAAAAAATAATATTTCAGTTTTTGCGGCTCATACAAATTTGGACAGTGCAGTCGGCGGAGTAAATGATGTTCTTGCCGAAAAAATTGGATTAATTGATGTAAAAATGTTTGGCGATGAAGAAATTTCTTTGGGCAGAATCGGAAAAATTTCTGAACCGATGACAGCTGAAAATTTTGCCGAACATGTAAAAAAAGTTTTGAACGCAGATAGTATTCGACTGATTGACGCAGGAAATTTTTTAATAAATAAAGTTGGAATTTGCGGCGGAGCGGGAGCGGATATTATTTCAAAAGCAAAATTTTTTGGTGCGGATTGTTTTGTAACAGGCGACGTAAAATATCACGAGGCACAAAACGCGATTGAAAATAAAATTCATGTGATTGACGCAGGACATTTTTATACAGAATTTCCGATTGTTCATTCACTTGCCGAAATTTTGAAAAATGAATTTGAAAAACTCAACTACAAAATTCAAATTGCCGAAGATAAAAATTCTCGCGATTATTTTAAAATGATCTGAAAAAATTTTTGTGAAACGCCCGTGAATAAATTTTCGCCGCAAAAAATTTCTTGCAATTTCAAATTTCATTGATAGAATAGTATCGCTTGTTAAAAAGCGTACGTTATAAAAAAATAATTTAAACAGGCAAATTAAAAGGAGAAATTTTTAATGAAAATTATAAAAAGTTCGGAGGTCGGACTGGCGGAAATTGAAAAACTTCTGCAGAAAAAACCTTTCGACGAAATTGAACTTCCCGAAAAAATTCGTGAAAGTAACAAAAAAATTTTCGGCGAAGATTTAACGGCGGCTGAAGTCGTCAGAAAAATTGTCGGCGATGTCAGAAAGTTTGGTGACTCTGCAGTTATCGACTACACAAAAAGATTTGACGGAGTTGAACTTTCAGCAGAAAATTTTCAAGTGACTGAAAAAGATTTTTCGGACGCTGAAAAAATTGCTGACGAAAAAATTGTTGAGTCTTTGAAACTTGCCGCAGAAAATATTTTTTCATATCACCGCGAACAGTTCCCTAAATCTTGGATAACTTATCGCGGAGAAAATTCTGTTCTCGGTCAGTCAATTGTTCCGCTCGAAAAAGTCGGCGTTTATGTCCCGGGCGGGTTGGCGGCTTATCCTTCAAGCGTTTTGATGAATGTTATCCCCGCAAAAGTTGCAGGAGTGGGAGAAATTATTATGTGTGTTCCTGCAAAAAACGGAAAAATAAATCCTTATGTTTTAATTGCGGCGAAAATTGCAGGTGCGGATAAAATTTTTAAAATCGGCGGAGCTCAGGCGATAGCGGCTATGGCTTTTGGCACTGAAACAATTCCCCGCGTTCAAAAAATTACAGGACCGGGAAATATTTTTGTCACGCTTGCAAAAAAAGAAGTTTACGGGCATTGTGATATTGATATGCTTGCCGGGCCGAGTGAAATTTTGATTATTGCCGACAAAACTGCTAATCCGATTTACGCGGCTGCTGATATGTTGAGCCAAGCCGAACATGATCCGCTTGCTTGCAGTATCGTTATTGCGACTGATGAAAATCTTGCAGAAAAAATTTCTGTCGAAGTCGAAAAACAACTTGAAAAACTTCCGCGAAAAGAAATTGCCGAAGCGTCTATAAGAAATAACGGCTTGATTATTGTTGCAAAAAATATTTCTGAAGCGATTGACTTCGCAAATATTTCTGCTCCCGAACATCTTGAACTTTTGACGGAAAGTCCTTTTCAATTTCTTCCGAAAATAAAAAATGCAGGTGCGGTTTTTCTCGGTGAAAATTCTCCAGAACCTCTCGGAGATTATTTTGCGGGACCGAATCATGTTTTGCCGACGGGTGGCACTGCAAAATTTTATTCTGTTCTCAACGTCGAAACTTTTTTAAAGCGTACGAGTTTAATTTTTTATTCGCAAAATGATTTAAAAAATTCGGCGGAAAATATTATTCGACTTGCAGAAACCGAAGGACTGCACGCACATGCACAAGCCATAAAAATTAGAAATTAGTTTTTTAATCGCTGGTTTCTAAAGACTAACAACTAACGACTAATTGGAGGGAAAAAAATTTTGGTGAAACTCATTCCGTTGCAAGATGACGACAAAGAACAATTTATTCTCGACAATCAAGAGGCTTTCAATTATGGAGCGTTGGAAGAATTTGGACTGCGTGACAATCATTTTGAAGAGGACGGACAAATTATTTCTCGTGACACCATCGAAAAATCTATTGCAAGCGGGACGGCTTACAGAATTTTTTACGAAAATGAAAAAGTCGGCGGACTTGTCGTAAAAGTTTACGGCGAAAAAGGAGATTTAGATTTATTTTTTGTTTCTCCGAAAAATCACAGCAAGGGAATCGGTTACAGTGCTTGGTGCGAAGTTGAAAAAATTTATCCTGAAGTAAAAATTTGGGAAACTGTCACGCCGTATTTTGAAAAAAGAAATATTCATTTTTATGTTAATCGCTGCGGTTTTCATATCGTGGAATTTTTCAACAGTCACCACCCTGATCCGAACGACAAAAAAAATAATTTGGAAAAAGATTTTCATGACGGAATGTTTCGTTTTGAAAAAAAAATTTAATTGGAGGAAAATGTTTTGGAAGAAAAAAATATTTCAAAAGTTTATGAGCCGCAAAATTTTGAGCGGGAAACTTATGAGAAGTGGGAGAAGGACAAAAATTTTCATGCCGACGTAAACAAAGACGGCGAAAGTTTCAGCATTGTAATTCCTCCGCCGAATGTTACGGGACAACTTCATATGGGACATGCTCTTGATGAAACTCTGCAAGATATTTTGATTCGCTATCACAGAATGAAAGGCGATAATACTTTGTGGATGCCGGGCTGTGATCATGCGGGAATTGCGACGCAGGCAAAAGTTGAAG
Source organism: Selenomonadaceae bacterium (assembly GCA_017553205.1). Taxonomy (GTDB): domain Bacteria; phylum Bacillota; class Negativicutes; order Selenomonadales; family Selenomonadaceae; genus Quinella. Next base: position 80,310 of record JAFZMV010000132.1, read on the forward strand.
AATCTCTCCGCAATGAAGGTACTAATCGTTATGAACTCGGACGCGAAAAATTTTTGGAACGTGTCTGGCAGTGGAAAGAAAAATTCGGCAGTCGAATCATGTATCAGCTTAGAACTTTGGGGGCAAGCTGTGACTGGGACAGAGAACGCTTTACAATGGACGAAGGTTGTTCAAAAGCTGTTCAAAAAGTTTTTATCACGCTTTATAACGAGGGCTTAATTTATCGCGGCAAAAGAATTACAAATTGGTGTCCGAAATGCAACACGGCTCTTTCTGATATTGAAGTCGAACACGTCACCGAAAAAGGTCATTTGTGGCATTTGCGTTATAAATTCAAAGACAGCGAAGAATTTATAGAAATTGCGACAACTCGACCTGAAACTATGCTGGGAGATACTGGCGTTGCAGTTCACCCTGACGACGAAAGATATAAAAAATTTATCGGACGGACTTTAATTTTGCCTGTTGTCAATCGTGAAATCCCGCTTTTTGCCGATGAATATGTTGATAAAGAATTTGGGACAGGTGCAGTAAAAGTTACTCCCGCTCATGATCCCAACGATTTTGAAATGGGACTTCGTCATAAGCTTGAACAAATTAAAGTTATAAACAACGATGGAACAATGGCTGAAGGTCTTGGAAAATATTCGGGCTTGGATCGTTACGAGTGCAGAAAAATTTTAGTCGAAGATTTAAAAAATTTGGGCGTTTTGGTTTCTGTTGAAGAACATGAACATGCTGTAGGTCATTGTTCAAGATGTAATACAACCGTTGAGCCGTTAGTCAGTCGTCAATGGTTTGTCAAAATGGAAAGTCTTGCCGCTCCTGCGATTGAGGCTGTTAAAAATGGCGACTTACAATTTGTTCCGGAACGTTTTACAAAAATTTATATTAACTGGCTTGAAAATATTCGTGACTGGTGTATCAGTCGTCAACTTTGGTGGGGTCACAGAATCCCCGCTTATTATTGCGACGACTGCGGAGAAATGACTGTCGGAGAAAATATTTCTGAGTGTCCGAAATGTCACGGAAAAAATATTTATCAAGATGAAGATGTTTTAGATACTTGGTTCAGTTCAGCTTTGTGGCCGTTCTCGACAATGGGCTGGCCCGAAGAAACTGACGAACTCAAAAAATATTATCCGACAAAGGTTTTGGTTACAGGCTACGATATAATTTTTTTCTGGGTTGCCCGCATGGTTATGATGGGCTTAAAATTCCGCAAAAAAGTTCCTTTCAGAAAAGTTTTTATTCATGGTCTTGTGCGTGATGAATTTGGGCGGAAAATGTCAAAATCTCTCGGCAACGGTGTAGACCCTGTAGAAATTATTGAAAAATACGGTGCGGACTCTTTAAGATTTATGCTCGTCACGGGAAATACTCCCGGAAATGATTTGAGATTTTCTGATAAGCGTGTTGAGTCTGCAAGAAATTTTGCAAATAAAATTTGGAATGCGTCAAGATTTTTGTTGATGAATCTTGAAAACTTCGACAAAAATTTTAAACCGTCCGAAAATAATTTGACGCTTGCAGATAAATGGATAATTTCACGATTGAATAAAACTGCAAAAGAAGTTACAGAAAATCTTGATAAATTTGAACTTGGCGAAGCCGCAAGATTGATGTATGAATTTATTTGGTCAGAATTTTGCGACTGGTATATCGAACTTACGAAAAAAAGACTTTACGGAGAAAATTTACAAGAAAAATCTACCGCACTTTATATTTTGATGACGGTTTTGGAAAAATCTTTGCGACTTCTTCACCCGTTCATGCCGTTCTTGACTGAAATTATTCGTCAAAAACTTCCAAACGCTGAAGGAAGTATCATGCTTGCCGAATGGTTCACGGGCGGAAAAATTGATGAAGTTTCAGAAAATCAAATGAATGTCATAATGGAAATTATAAAAGTCGTGAGAAATTTGAAAAATGAAGTCGGAGTTGAACCGCGTAAAAAATCCGAAGTAATTTTGAAAATTTCCAACGCTGAACTTGCAGAAATTTTGAAGTCGAATGTAAATTATATTTCGGAACTTGCCGCCGCAGAGCCGATAACTTTTTCAGATGAAAAACCTGAACATGCTTTGGCGGGAGTTGCTGAAGGCGTTGAAATTTTCCTTCCGCTGAAAAATTTAATCGACACAGAAAAAGAAATTGCACGACTCACAAAAGAACTTGAAAAACTTCGCAAAGGAATCGCAATGACGGAAAATAAATTGAAGAATGAAAAATTTATTTCAAAAGCTCCCGCAGAAGTCGTGCAGTCTGAAAGAGAAAAACTTTCTGCCGCAAATGAAAAAATTTCTTCTGTCGAATCCAGAATCGAACAGTTGAAAAATTTGTAAAAAAATTTTGTATCAGAAAAAAATTATCCCGAATTGAATCGGGATTTTTTTTATTGCAGATACGAATTTTTAAATTAGATTTTCGATTTGATATATTTCCAAACTTCTTCGCGAGATACATTTTTTTCGCCGATAAAATATTTGTTCGGAGTGCTGTCATCGTTATGAGCTTCAACGTTTACACCGAATCTGTTAAACTCATCATATAAATTCATCATTGTCCAAGTATGTAAATCATTGACCGGTATTCCGGGTTCTCTGCAATAAACTTTTATGCCCAATGCCTCGAAATTATCTACGTCGCTATAAGTTTCATCACAAGTTCCGCCGTAAACATTTTTAAGTTCTTCATCAGTCATCAATTCATCTTGCAAAATTTTTTCGTCTTTCATTTCAATCACTCCTTAAAAAATTTTTTTGAAATTTTGTTTTCAATCTGTTATATGCACGAGTTTTAAAATTATGACAGAATAATATAAAAAATTTTTCACACCGTCAAATAAAAAAATTCCAACGACTTTTTTGTCGAAGGGATTTATATTTATTCAATAAAATTGTGTCAAGGAATCTTCGGATTTTAATCAGGAGAGGAATTGACACAAAAACTACTTCATGATAAATTTTGCACACTTCGTAAAACGTGCGAAGGCACTGAGCGAGAACCAAGCTGGGTCTTTGCGTAAAA
>JAFZMV010000133.1 GCA_017553205.1 Selenomonadaceae bacterium
GACGAATTATTTCAAATTGTTCTCGCGAAATATCGCTCGGATAATTATGCATTTTGTTTCTCTCCTATGAAATTTTTCTTTTATTTTATCACTTTTTTTAGTTTTTAGACAGGTTCTAATAGATAAATTAGGAGTGGATGAGATTATTTTATCAGCTAACGCTCTGCCTTTATATTTGCCGCCTTACAATCCAGATTTGAATCCCATCGAATTACTTTGGTTTAAATTGAAAAATTTTTTACGCAGTCGAAAAATAAGGGACAATAAAAAATTGAAAAATGCGATCAGAGCAGTTTTTTTTAATTGTTTCTTCTGATTGTGTTCATTGCTTTTATCATTCGGGTTATTGTTAATATTTTTGCAAACTGCTATAGGAACGTTTACATTCAATACGGGCATAATAATACGACATAGAGGGTACCGCCTTGCTTTTATCGCCAGTATAACTGCATATGTCTGAAAAAAATTATCAAGTAAAAAAAATAATTTGTTCTCGTTGATTTAATTATAGCGGTTTTCAAAAATAGTGTGTCAATTTTGATGAATTGCAGATTAACAACAATGGAAATTTTTATTTGACTTTTAATCGGAATTTTTAAATTGGTGACATTTCTGCAAATCGCTATAGAGGAAATTTTTTTATTTTCTGTGAGTGTTGATATGAATTGTATACTGTAGTAGAATATGTTCGGAAGTATAGTGAACTAGGAAGGGGATTCAAATGTTAGCAGAAGAAGTCAAGGATTTTTGTTCTGAAGGCTCTACAGTAAGAATTTTTTCTCATGGTGAAAATGTTTTCGGCGTCGTAAAAAAGTTATCTGATTCATCAATCATAATTATGCGTTCTGACAATACAAGAAAAATGATAACGTACGACAAAATTGAATCAATAGACGAAGTGGCATCTGTGCTGGTTACGAAATCACCTGAAATTGTTAAATTTGCTTCCGCTCCAGCGTTAGAAACCCCGTTAATTTATCTTCCGTCAATAAATCCTGCGAAAGTTTTTCACCGTGATCAAATTAAGGAAGAACTCAAAGAAAACTATAAGGTTCAAAAAGTTTGGAATATCGTTGACAATATGTTTGAAAGTGCAAAAAAGAATCAGAGTTTGAATGAGAAAAAAAATCGTCTAAATTCAGAGCTTTCAGGACTTTTGAGCACTTATCCCATTAATCCGATTTATCTCTTTGCAGGAGATGTTTATTCTGCTTATGAAGATTGGGCTAATGCCGCCTTTTTTTATGTCAAGGCACAAGCTTATTCTGAAGCTTTGAATTGCGCAAAAAAAATTTCCAATGACTACAACCCTTTAATGTATGTTTTAAGTGCAATGGCAGACGATGAAAAAAATCCTACCGACGATTATTTAAGAACGTTTTTTTATTATTCGGCGACTTTTCGGCGTCATAAAATTGTTGCAGAAGTTTTGGAAAAGATTTTAAACAAGTTTACAGAATATCAAATAAAGATTGCCTGTCAAGGCGGGTACAAAATTTTAAAAGAATCGAATAATGAAAAGCGTTTAAATTGGTGGGAATTTAAATATAACCTTGAAAGTATTCGACAATTAATTGAAGTTTTAAGAGAAATTGGAAAGGATGAACCGCCAGTTAAAGTTCCAGAAATAAAATTTTCTGTGTCGGCAACAAATCAAAAAAAATCTAAACTTAGTGGGAAAATTACATTTTATAAACAGAATGAACGTTACGGTTTCATTAACAGCAACATATATTTTCAGTTACCGCAAGTTGAAGATTACAATTTAAGGTTCGCGTTGGAAAATAATGGACTTTGGAAAAAAGATTTGGCGGTTGAATATCTTATCGGCAAAAGTTACCCCAAAAATGCTGCCGATCATATAACGTTGGTGGAAGACGAAGAAATACCCTCGCGAAAAGTTGAAATTTACAAAGGCTATTTGAGTAACTATGAAGCGTTTAAAGAGCGGGGTTATGTGATAGATCATCAAGGTCAAACATATCAATTTGCCATAGACGCAATTTTGGATCCCTGCCTTAAATTGTATTTGAAAGATTCCGTGAACATTCGTACTTTTGATGTTGAATTTACTTTAAAATTTTATAACGGTAATTTGGTTGTTCGGAATTTAATTTTATCTGAAACAGACAGTAAATTACTGCGGAAAGAATACAGGCTTTCGCAGGATTTTGATAAACCGAACTTAATTCCCCAACTTCGAGAGCCCCCGGCGTATTTTTCTTTGCCTCCAACTTCGTCATACGTGTCAACAACAACTAAGTCGATAACTTCACCTGTTATTGTGCCGGTTGTGACTGAACCCGCGTTGCCCAATAAACTCAATATTCCGATTTACAGAGAAGGTGAAATCGTTCCGTATGCACATTTTATAATTTGCCAAATTAATACGAAAACGATGATAAAAAGAGGCACGCAGTTTTCACAGCGCATCAATGAAGAGGGGATATACATTGGAACCCCGCATCAGGCCAATGATGATATGACAAAATTTGAGAAGGAAACTATAAAAAAGAGTCCTGCTCAGAGTAAAAAAGAAGAGTGGGCTCTTTTGGCAAAGATAGTTTTGCAGGTAACGTCTCAATACAGTGAAAATATCGCGTTGTGTAAAGCTAATAAAATTACACAAAGCCGGGCAATTAAATATGCAGGGCGTAGCATGGTTTCAGCCGGTGATTATGAAATTCAAACAGAAGAATGTAATATTGATTCAGCGCGCTTTTTCTACAGTGAAGCCATATATATGTTGCCGGAAGGGCAAGCTGACATTACAAATTCGTTCCTCCGTTTTATTGCAACATTTTTTTTAACTCGTGAGGAAGTTAACAAATTAAAGCCTGTTGATGAGCCCTTGTATTTAGGTTATTTGGATAATTGTGAATGTAGGGAGCCGGAAAAACTTATTGCTAGTACTTTTTTATTTCATGAAAAGATGTTGGTCAAAGTAAAAGAACTTACTATTGCGATGACGGTGAATGATTATTGGTGCAAAAAATTGGCTGAAGTAATTTTGCCGGATAATTCGATTGAAATTACAGAGCAAAACGTGTGGGATTTTTGGCTTTCCGCAAAAAATGTTTTTTTACAGGAACTGGAAAATTTACGCGAGCTATTGAATGGATATGAAAAAAAACTTTCCAGTACGTTGGAATTTGATGAATATAGAAAAAAAATTAACATAATTCTTGAAAGCAGAATGCTTTATACCACAGATGAGAAAAATATCAAAAAACTTTTGGAACTGCTGGAAAAAATAATTTCGGTTGCTACGAAGGATACTTTTGAGCAAAAAGAAGAAATTTACAAGAGTATTATTGACAAAACGAAATCACTTGCGGAAACGATCGAAAGGAAACCTACCAAATTAGGCTATGAAGTTTTGCGCGAAATTTTTATAAAACTTCACTGTCAAGCAAAAGAAGATTTGAAAAAACTTTATGATGATACTAAGCCGGAATTTAAAATCGAAGTTCAGCAGATTGCAGTGGCTAACGACAAAAACGGTGGGCAATTTAATTTGTTTGTCAGTAATAAAGAAAATTGTCAAACTGCCGAAATTACGGAAATTGTTATTACGAATGCTAAAAACGGTAAACCGATATCACCGCAGACAGAGTCTATAAAAACGATTCGCGGCGGAGATCATGGAGCGTGTTTGTATGAAATAATTTTAAGTGAGGAAGAAAAAGAAGAAGGCTATTTTGAAATTGCTATAAATTTGAATTACAAATACAAGATTTCGATTGATGAAAGAGACGAAAACCAGATTTCTGTCTCTAAAAACTTTTCGCTTTTGAAAGAATACACACCTATAGAAAATAAATATGACCAATTGAAGGAAGGAAACGGTGTTCCTTTGGACAGTGAGTTATTCTACGGCAGAGACGATGACATCAAAAAAATTGTAGATATGTTGCAATTTGAAAACGGTAACTTTATGAAAAAGCGCGGAATTATTATGTACGGGCAAAAACGTGCCGGAAAAACAAGTATCATGGACAGGCTTAAAGAGCGAATTATTAAAAAGTACGGCAATTCTGCATATCTTATTGTTGAAATCGGAAGTGTCGGAAGAGCTATCGGCAATCCGTTTTTAGGTTTTTTATCTAAGTTATTGTCGCGTTTGGAAAGAACCATAAAAAAACAACAGCCGAATTTGTATAAAAATCTTTGTGATGCGAACATTACTTTTCCTCATGTTGAAATAAACCGTGCGGCTGATAACAATTTAATTACTGAAGGAACGAGAATTTTCGAAATAGCGTTTGATAACATTCTTCAAGAGTTAGAAAAAAAAGGCGGAACTAATAAATATATTCCAATGTTTTTGATTGATGAGTTTACTTATTTTTACGAATGGATAAAAAAAGGTGAAGTATCCTCTGATTTTATGAAATTTTGGAAAGGATTTCTGCAAGATTACCCTGTTTGCTCAATTATCATCGGGCAAGACAGTATGCCCAAATTTATTGCAGAATATCAAAACGAATTTGCTTGTATGTCGAGATTTCCCGTAACTTTTTTAAAGAAACAATACATAGATAAACTTGCAAGTGAATCGATTTTATTGCCGGACGGTTCTTCACGTTACAAAGGAAAAGCGGGTGAAGAAGCTCTGGATTACGTTTATTCGTTGACGGCGGGAAGTGCTTACTTGACGGTTATTTTCTGTTCCAACTTTGTAGATTATTTGAATGAAACAAAAACAACTTACATTACCAAAACCGTTATAGATAATTTCATAAACGGAAAACTTTTAGACAACCTTACATTAGAGATGTTCAATCCGCAAATTGATGACCCCAGCAAATTTGACGATGAAAAAGATTCTACTATAGCAGATAACAAAATTGTATTGACGTACATTGCAAATCATGCAGACAGTGCGCGAGAATTGGAAGAGGATAAAATTAACTGTATAGAATATCTTTCGGATAAATACCCAGAGCATCGCTCTAAAATTCTCGAGCAATTAAAAAATCGCGGTGTACTTTCTAAACGTTCTAACAAATATAAAATTGAAATTGAACTTTTGCAGATGTGGTTGAAACATACAAGCGGGAGTGTGGTATAAAATGCAGGAAGATATTGAAAATATCTTTAAGGTCGGTTCTCCTGTTGAAGGTGACAGCTTCATAGGTTGCGAGGACGTATTGAATCATCTACGTCGTAATATTTTTATTAACAAAAACAGCCTGTCTTTGGTCGGCATGCATCGAATGGGAAAAACTTCGTTAATGACAAGAATTCATAAAGAAGCGGAAGAAATTGAAAATCTTATCCCTGTTTTTTTAGACATAAAAAAATACGATCGCGGTACCGATTCGGATTACGACGAAATGCTCGTTGGAATTATTAAAATTTTGGAAAGAAGGATTAAGACAAAAAATTTCATCTCAGCTGAACAGTGCAATTTTATAGAGACGTTCCAAAATTCTGTTTTCGGCACAAATGATTTTCGTGAAAAGTTTCAAAATGTGTTTGAAGAATTAAAAGAGCTCGGATTCAGGATTTTGCTGACTTTAGATGAATTTGACTCGGCCGAGAACATTTTCAAACAACCGGCAGATTATGAACTTTTCCGCGAATTAGTTAATTTCAAATACGGCACAAGTTTGGTGCTAATTTCACGTCGGCAACTTCATATGATTGAAAAGAAAAATGAAAGTGGCTCTGTTTTTTACGGAGCAGTTACAAAATTTCCGCAAATTATCGGTTTTTCTGATAGAGACGTTGCTAATTTCAGAAATATTTTGGCGGAACGTTACGAAATACATTTGTCAGACGAACACATGGAAAAAATTCATTATTACGCTGGAAATTCTCCCTATATTTATTCTTTTTTCGGATTTAATTTGGTTGAATTGAAACAGGACAATGTTGAAAAGATTGACATAGACAACATTTACAAAATTAATGCCGCTACCGTTATGCAATACTCAGAAATAATTTACAATCGCCTTAAAATTGACGGTCACCTTTTCAAATTGATCGGTGTTATTCTGGGACCTAAAATTGACGTTACACGACAAGATATTGATATTTTGGGTTCAATGGGTTATTTGAATTTGACTCAAGAAGGATACAACGAAATTGTTTCCGGCTACTTTACAGACTATGTGAAGAGCAAACATATCGAGGGCGGGGATTCTTGGAAAAATATAATCGGAGTAGATACCGCGCTGAAAGATTTGATAAAGAAAGAATATGGTGAAATTAGTTACGACGATTGGAAAAATAAAGTATCGACGGCGTACCAAAAATTTTTAGGTAATAAATTTAACGATTCAAAATATCAAAGGGATTTAGAAAAAAATAGACACAGCGGCGAACGATTTGCTACTGAGCCTTCAATAATTGACATAATGTCGCCGAAAGATGTTTGCATTTTTATTCGTTTGTTGTGGGATAGATTTAGTCCTTACTTTGGCGGTAAATCTTTTGAAGTATGGCAAGAAAAATTTGAGAGCTACATTTTCGCTAGAAATCCTGTTGCTCACAATTTGGGAAGATTTTTAACGCAGAACGAAGTTGCGCGAACAAATGTCTATTGTCAAGAAATTATCGACGCCGTAAGAAATACAACAACAACGATTATAGAAGAACCACCTCAAAATTTACTGTCTGGAAAAATTTTCGATGCTCCCGATACCGATAAAAAAATCGTTGTCAATGAAAAATTTATCAATGAAAAAGTAACATTGCGTGAAATCGACTGGAATCGTAAAAAAAATAATCTTCGCGGGAAGTTTGAAATACAAAATCAAATTTATTTCGGAACGATCCAAAAAGAATACGCAGAAAATTTGCAAATACCACACAACAGAGAAATTGAAGTAAAAATAATTGCTGTAAATCCGCAAAGAACCGGTTATCTTGTAAAACCATAAAAATTAATCCGAAAAAATTGGTAAGGAGGTGCGGACAAAAAGTTGGACTAGGCGACTAATCCTAACTTCTGCCGATAATCTCTCGGACTTAAAAAGCCGAGAGATTTTTTAATCCGCACGTCGTTATACCAGTGCAAATAATCATCAAGAGTGGCAATAAAATCCTCGATCGAAAAATCGCGCCAATCCCTCCCGTAGAAAAATTCATTCTTCAAACGCCCGAAAAAACCTTCGCAAGCAGAGTTATCTGGAGAACACCCCTTAGCCGACATGGATCTCTTAAGCATATTTTTTTCCATAAGAGCTATCCAGCCATCCCACCTGTAGTGACAACCTCTATCTGTGTGGATTATCGGGTGTTCGTCGTCTTTTAGCGTGCCAATTGCTTGAACGAGCATTTTATTCACCAAATCGGCGTTTGGATTCGTTCCTATAGTCCAAGCACAAATATACCCGTCAAAGCAATCTACCATTGGCGACAAATAAACTTTGCCTGCAGGTATTGCAAATTCCGTCAGGTCGCTAAGCCATTTTTCATTTGGTTTTTCTGCGTGAAAATCTCTTGCTATCACATTTGCCGGTGCCGGCGTTATTTCGCCCTTGTACGAATAATATTTTCTCGTGCGCTTAATTTTTACTTCAAGTTTTTCTTCTCTCATCAGCCTTCGGACTATTTTTTCCGACACTCGTATTCTTTCTTTCACTAAAAGCGCATGAATTCTGCGATAACCGTAACGCGATTTGTTTTCCTCGAACAACTCAATTATCTTTTGCCTCAGATTACAATATTTATCCGCCTTATTTTGTTTTATGTAATAATAGCTACTCTTCGGAAGATGAACACTCGCTAAAAGTTCAGGCTGTTTGTGCCCCTTCTCGATTTGACGGACAATAAATATACTCTTAAAATAGAGAAAAGAGGTACAAAAAAATGAATGAACATTTGAAAGGCAATAAGTATGGTCGTATTCGTTACGACGATTCTTTCAAACAAAATGCTTTAAGTCTTATTACTGAGCAAAAAATGCCATTAAAGCAGGTTTCTAAGGAACTTGGCGTCTCCACTGATACTTTACGCACTTGGATTAAAAAAGCCGGTCTTAATCCTGCCGTTGAAAATCGCAGTAGCTTGATGAACAAAAAAATTCGTGATCTTGAATTTGAAATTAAAAATTTGAAAAAGGAACTTGCGCAAAAGAATGATGTTATCGATATCTTAAAAAAATCTATCGGCATAATTTACAGTCCCTGAAGGATAAACACGATTTCATCGATGAAAATCGTGCCGAACACTCTGTGAGTTTATTATGCCGTGTTCTCAACGTTTCAAAGAGTGATTACTACTCTGCTAAGAGTAGATCTGAAGGGAAACGTGAGAAATCAAACAAAATTTTGGTTCGTGCCATAAAAACGACTCACGAGCAACATCCAGCTATGGGACTTGACTCCATTTACCACTTTTTAAAAAAGCAATTTGGCGCGAGTCGGGCTCGTATCCATCGTCTTATGAAAAAACACGATATACATTCTTTAAGAACCTGTCTAAAATCTTTTGAGAATAAGAGTAAGTAAAGCCAGAACAGTCATCTGCATTGAAGTGTGAAGTTTACGTTCACAATTTTTCCACAAACGGCGATTCTTTTCCAACCACGCAAAAGTACGTTCCACA
>JAFZMV010000134.1 GCA_017553205.1 Selenomonadaceae bacterium
CGTTAAATGTATGACGGAGATTTTTGAAAGGTCGTCCGGTTTTTTTAGGTGGTAACAAATCTTTGATTTTTTCCCATTGCTCGTCGGTCACTTCATACCTACGCATATTCATCACAGCTTGACATTATATCAGATTTTGGATTTATTCAACACACCCTAGCGTTAATGCGGTTTCACGAAGGATGCGTTTGTTTTATCCACTAACCAATAAGCACTCCGAAAAGCCTTTTTGGCGTCACTATGCCGTTTTTTTGAACTTCCCAACACTCTGTAAGTACTTTATGTATTAGAAGTACTTAGTAAATTGTTGTGTGGGGCGTACGTAGCCGCCCACACAACAATTTTGGAGCTACACAAAAGAGAAAAAAAATTAAACTTCACGACAATTTTAGATTTCCATCGTATTGTAGTCATGAAAAATTTTTTTGTAATGGAGTTGGAAGAAAAAAACAGCTTTTTGTTGACGGCGCGCCACGAGATATTTGCGATATATTTGAATTTTTCATTTTTATGTGATATAATAAAATGATGGGGTGAAAGTTTTGGCAGTCAGTTACAAAAAGCTGTTTCACTTGCTTATTGAAAAGGAAATGACAAATGTTCAGTTACAAAAAAAGGCTGGATTTTCAGCAAACATCATAACGCAAGTGAAATGTAATGAGTATGTGTCGTTAAATAGCATAGAATCAATCTGTCGAGTAATGAAATGTGGCGTAGATGATATACTGGATTTTATTCCAGAGAAGACCTGGTGAAATTGTGGGCGATTATCGTTCGATTGAGAAAAATTGTCCAGATTTACTGAATGTTTTACTTAAAGACATGATGACAGGAAGAAATATTATCTGGGCGACGAATGATTACGAGCGTTTTGGAGAGAAATATGGTGCATTACAAGAAATAACGAGAGATTTATTGATTGATGAACGTTCCAATGTTATTCAGCCGAGTAATTTAAAGTCTGCGCAACATAAAAAAATGCGTGTTCGCGAAAAAGCAGAAATTTTTACACCTTCTTGGTTATGTAATGAACAAAACAATTTGATAGATGAAATTTGGTTTGGAAGAGCAAATATTTTTAATAAAGTTGTTGATGAGCAAAAGCATATTTGGCAACCGACTTCGGAAAAGATTTTTTTTTGACGATGGACGAAACTGGAAAACCTATGTGAAAGCGAACAGGTTGGAGGTTGCTTGTGGTGAAGCTCCATATCTGGTAAGTCGCTACGATACGGTTTCAGGTGTTACAATACCTGTTGAAAATCGGATTGGGTTGTTGGATCGTAAACTTCGTGTTGTTGGTGAAAATACGAGCGGAGTTGAAGATTGGTTACACTGGGCTAAAAAATCTTTGCAAAGTGTCTACGCTTATGAATTTCAAGGAGATAATTTATTTATTGCAAGATGCAATATTTTTTTTACAGTAAAAGAATTTTTTTTCAAGAAATATAACTTTGAGTGTGATGTTTATCAAAATTTTCTTGAAGAGGTCGCCGAAATAATATCGTGGAATTTATGGCAGATGGATGGATTAACGAATGCGATTCCATACTATGAACCACCTAAAAAGGATTTTGTTCAGTTAAGTCTTTTTGAACCTGAAAATGTTTATTGCAGAATTAAAGATTGGCAAACTGATGAAGTATTGGAATATAGGAGTCTGATGAAAGGAGCGTAACGATGAAAATTTTTGATGAAAGTTTTCAATACAAGTTGATTTATATTTTTGAAATTCGGGATAACGCTCACAAAGGACTTTTGAAAATTGGTGACACTACTGTAAAAACAAATTGCGATATTGAAAAATTGTCGCCCAACTGTAACATTTTGAATGACGCGGCGCGTGAGCGTATCAATCAATATGCAAATCCGGCTGGCGTAAAGTATAATTTGTTGCACACAGAACTTGCACTTTATATAGATAAGAATAACGAATTGAAAGCGTTCAGAGATTATGCGGTTCATAAAGTCTTGCAAAATTCCAATATCAAGAAAAAATCTCCGTGTGGTTCTACTGGTATAGAATGGTTTAAAGTAAATCTTGATACAGCAAGGCAAGCGATTCAGGCGGTTAAAAAAGGTATGAATAATTTGTCGGGAATAGTCTCAAATTCAACAGAAATTTCTCCTGTGATATTACGTCCCGACCAAGAAGACGCTGTTCTTTTGACAATGAGACAGTTTCAAAGTGATAATAGAATATTATGGAATGCCAAAATGCGTTTCGGCAAAACTCTTTCCGCGTTGGAGTTAGTTCGCAGGATTGGATTTTCCAAAACAATTATCATTACACATCGCCCAGTTGTAGATGTGGGTTGGTATGAGGATTTTAAGAAAATCTTTCGTGATGATTCAAATTATATTTATGGTTCCAAAAGTACAGGTTATAAGCAAATCGAAGAACTTTTAGAAAGTGGTAAGAAATTTGTTTACTTTGCGTCAATGCAAGACTTACGCGGTTCAGAAAAAGTTGGAGGAAAATTTTCAAAGAATGCAAAAATTTTTTCAACGGATTGGGATTTTGTGATTGTTGACGAGGCTCATGAGGGAACAACTACGGCTCTTGGCGACAGCGTCATAAAAAATATTGTCAAGGAAAATTCAAAATTTCTTGCGTTGAGCGGAACGCCTTTTAATATTCTCGGCAAATATGAAGAAAATATTTTTACTTGGGATTACATTATGGAACAGCGAGCGAAAGCCGAATGGGCGCAAAAACATTTTGGTGACTCAAATCCTTATGAAGATTTGCCAAAATTGAACATCTTTACTTACAATCTTGGGGAAATTTTAAGAAATTCTGCCTACGTTGAGCTGGAAGATAAGGCATTTAACTTTCGTGAATTTTTTAAAACGGACGATGACGAAAAATTTATTCACGAATCCGACATAAAAAATTTTTTGGATTTACTGATAAAACCAAGCGATGATAATTATCCATATGCAAACAAAGAATATCGAGAACTTTTTCGGCATTCTTTGTGGATGATACCGGGCGTAAAATCTGGTCGAGCATTGAGCAAACTTTTACAGAATCACTCAGTTTTCAGATATTTTAAAATCGTGAATGTAGCCGGAAACGGTGATGCAGATGAAGAATCAGCCGATGCACTGGAAAAAGTCAGGAATGCTATTAACGACAACGATTATACGATAACTTTATCTTGTGGAAAATTAACTACAGGCGTGACTGTTCCCGAGTGGACGGCAGTTTTTATGTTGACCGGAAGTTTTTCAACATCAGCATCAAGTTATATGCAGACAATTTTTCGGGTTCAATCGCCTTGCAAAACAAATGGAAAGTTCAAACAAAATTGTTACGTCTTTGATTTTGCTCCCGACCGAACTTTGAAAGTAATTGCAGAATCTGCGGCAATTTCTGCCAAAGCAGGAAAAACTGACGACAACGACAGAAAAATTTTAGATGAATTTGTAAATTTTTGTCCGATAATTGCGTTTAACGGTTCGCAGATGAAAGAATACGACACGAGTAAACTTTTGCAACAATTAAAACGTGCTTATGCCGAACGCGCAGTTCAAAATGGTTTTGACGATACAAATTTATACAATGACGAACTTTTGAGATTAGACGACTTGGATATTGCGAAGTTCAACGAACTCAAAGAAATTGTCGGAACGTCAAAAGCACAGCCGAAAATCAAAGACATTGAAATAAATTCGCAAGGTTTTACTGACGAGGAATACGAAAAAATTAAAATTGCCGAAAGAAAACATCCTCGCCAACGTACACCTGAAGAAATTGTTTTGCTCGAAGAAATTAAGCGAAAAAATAAACTCAAAGCCACTGCCATTTCAGTCTTGCGCGGAATTTCAATTCGGATGCCTTTGCTAATTTACGGCGCGAATATTCCTCTCGACGAAGATTTTAAAATTGAAATGTTTCT
This sequence comes from Selenomonadaceae bacterium, assembly GCA_017553205.1. GTDB lineage: Bacteria > Bacillota > Negativicutes > Selenomonadales > Selenomonadaceae > Quinella. The sequence continues at coordinate 3,906 of JAFZMV010000134.1, forward strand.
TGACGACAAAATTGTTGACCCTGCGTCATGGGAAGAATTTATGCCGCCAAAAGTTACGAAAGAAAAGTTCAAGGATTTTATAAAATATTATGATCCGGAAATTTTTGTAGGAGCGGGACATAGAATCAGAAATCTTGCAAGAAGTGCCGATGAACTTCCGCCGACTGAACGCGTAAAAAAAATTGCCGAGATTTTCGCGACTTTTAAAAATCCTGACAAAGAAACAGTTTTAACGCCTTTCAGAGTCGTCAATATTCATATGAGCGATTGTCTCGGCGGTTGGGATTTTTTTGACGAAAGCCACGAAAATATTTTACCTGCTCCGCGTTATATCGAATCGAAAATTTTTCAAAATCGCAACGCAAAAATTTTAGAGATAAATTCAAAAACTGGATTGTATCCGTTGTATGTGACTTACAGTATTTATCGCGAAAAACTCGTCGGGCGTGACGAAAAGAATTTTTCACTCGCTGAACTTCAAAAAATTTGGGACGAAACTGTTTCTGAAAATGTTTTTGTCATTTGCAAAACTCCTATGGCGAAGGCTATCACTCAAAGAACTCTCGGCGGATTTCGCGAAGTTTCTATTAACGCTCATTATTTCAAAGATTTGATTAACACCTTGAAGAATGAATCTGATAAATTTGTCAGGCGCGTGCAAAATAAAAATTTTTGGAAGAAAGGAAACGGCACAATGAAATTTGATGCAGTTGTCGGCAATCCGCCTTATCAAGTTATGGACAACGGAGCACAGGCAAGCGCAAAACCGATTTATAATTATTTCGTCGAAGCCGGAAAAAAACTTGGAGCGCAATATATGTCTTTCATAATTCCGTCGCGTTGGTATGCAGGCGGCAAAGGTTTGGACTTGTTCCGTGATGACATGCTCGAGGATAAACATCTGGAAAAACTTTTTGATTGTCTCACGCCTGAATATATTTTCCCGAACACAAATATTCGGAGTGGCGTTTGCTGGTTTTTGCGGAATACAAATTTTGACAACACAAAAGATTTGTTGCGTGTCGTCACGATTGAAAAAAATTCTGTCGTTAATGATGTTCGCCGACCGCTGAAAATTGAAGGTACAAATATTTTTATTCGACACAATCAAGCAATTTCGATTTTGAACAAAGTCAGAAAAATTTCTTCGGAATTTATGGAAGATTGGATTTCTCCTGCCAAACCTTTTGGTTTCAGAGGATATTTTGTAAACGATGAAAATTTTCATTCCACCGACGAAAATTTAAAAAATCCTGTTGTTTGCATTGGAAAAGGATTGCAAAAAGGTTATGTTGAACGAAAACTTATTGAAGTTCGCAAAGATTGGATTGACAAATGGAAAGTTATGATTCCATATGCAAATAACATTGGCACAGAATTAAATGACGATAACTTAAACGCTTTTGTCGGAGCACCAAAAGAAATTTGCACAGAATCCTATTTGGTAGTTGGTTGCGGACATCTTGAAAATAAAAATTCTGCGGAGAATTTGGCGAACTATTTGCATACTCGTTTTGCAAGATTTATGCACAGTTTGGCAAAAGCAAGTCAGCACGCGACATCAAAAACTTTTTGCTTTGTTCCTGTTCAAGATTTTTCAAAGGCGTGGACGGACGCGGAATTGTACTTGAAATATAATTTGACGGCGGAAGAAATAAATTTTATTGAAAGCAAAGTTAAGCCGATGGATTGAGGTAAAATTATGGAACATTTTATTTCAAAAATTCAGATTGAAAAGTTGCGTCACTTGAAAAATATTGAAATTTTTTTGTCAGATAATGAACGACAGCATTTGTTGTTGACGGGTAAAAACGGTTCAGGCAAAACTTCACTGCTTGAAACTTTATCAGATTGTTTGAAAGCCGCTGTAATGAAACAAAAGAAAAATCCGCAGAAAATATTTAATAGCGAAAAATTTTTGCGAAAGGTAGCAAATAACGGTGTTAAAATCAATTTTAATTTTGCCGATGACTTAGAAAAAATTTTTGCTGACGGTAATTTTGTTCTGGCTTATTTTCCTGCAAATCGAAAAGCAAATATTTCTTTGGCAAAAGGCGTAGAAAACGTTAAACTTTCCAATAACTACGGTTTATCTGATGACCCAGCTCAAAATCTTGTTAAATACATGGTTCATTTGAAAACTCAACAGGCTTATGCCAGACAAGAAAATGATTCTAGAGTTGAAATTGACATTAAAAATTGGTTCGACAGATTTGAAAACGCATTGAAAATTTTGCTGGAAGATGAAACTATTCACCTTGAATACGATTACAAAAATTATAATTTCTTGATTCACCAAGTTGGGCGTTTGCCTTTCGGTTTCAATGAACTTTCGGACGGATATTCTTCGGTAATTCAGATTATGGCGGGAATTATGTTACGTATGGAGCAAAATTGGCTGTTGAAGGGAACTTTGAGTGAATATAATTTTGAAGGCATTGTTTTGATTGATGAACTTGAAACGCATTTGCACATTGAATTGCAAAGAAAAATTTTACCGTTCCTGACAGAATTTTTTCCGCGTGTTCAATTCATTATCAGCACTCATTCGCCTTACATTTTAACTTCTGTATCTAACGCAACAATTTTCGACTTGGAGAAAAAAGTTACATTCAATGATTTTTCAAAGTATTCGATTGATAATGTTGCTGAGGCTTATTTCGATTCCGAAGATTATTCTGTTAAATTGGAACAAAAATTAGCTGAATATAAATCCCTGATAGAAAAAACTAATCCGACCGAAGAGGAAAGAATCCGTCGTGCTGAGTTAAGGTCAGAATTTAAAAATATCAACGGTACTTTGTCCGCAAGAATCAAAAATGAATTTGAAGATATTGAGGCACGGAGGAAAAATGGTCAAAATTGAGCGAAAAGTCACCGAAAACTCTCAACTCGCCATACAATCGTTGGCAAAAGAAAAAATAAAATCTTCTGGTAAATACAATACCGACGAAGTTGTTGCCGCTTTGCAAGAAATTTTTTATAATAAATGCTACATCTGCGAGAATAAAAACGCTACCGAATGGGAAGTTGAACATTTAATTCCTCATGGTGGAAATATCGATTTAAAATTTGACTGGGAAAATTTATTTTGGTCGTGCGGTCACTGTAATCATATAAAAGGTAAAAAGTTTACTCCGATTTTAAATTGCACAGAACTCGAAGTCGATGAAATTATTGCTTTTCGTAAAAGTGGTTACTTCGGAAAAGATGAAAAATTGCATTTTGACAAAATTATCGATTATACTGACGATACTGAAATTCAAATGACTTGCAGTTTATTGCGCAGAGTCTATTATGGAGAAACTCCTCAAGAACAGGCTGGAGCAAAAATACTTCGTCACAAAATCAGAACGGAGTTAAGCGAATTTAAGAACTATGTTCGAGATTATAACGAGGCAACAGGTGAAGACAAAAAAGATTTATTTTTTACCATTCGTAATAAGTTGAAAAGCAATTCGGAATTTGCCGCGTTCAAACGCTGGATTGTTCGAGATAATCCGAACTGCAAAGATTTTATTAATTGCTGGAAAAATTAAACATTCTCAATTAAACAAATCGAATTCCAAGCTGTTAAATTTTTTCTATATTTGTGCCCATTATGGACAAATTATTCTTCCCAAATTGGGCACATTTTTTATGCCTCGCAGAGCTCGTTCCTTATCACAGATAAGTATTACAACAGCGTTGTTTCAAAACTCAGAATTTGCATAGAACACATCAAAATGTTTTCAGATTTTTTCCCAATGTTATCGTTCACGTCATAGAACGTTTAAAAAGCGTTTCAACTTAATTTTACAACTTACATTTTCTTTTTTTTCAGTGCGCAGGCGGTGCCGCCGCCGTTAGGCAAAGGGCGGCAAGCGCAAGCGTCCGCCGTTGCGCTACAATGTCTATAGAGTTTACATTGTTTAAGGAAATTTGGGGGTATCGGGAAAAGCAAGATGAGCAAAGGGATCTAAGGCACTTTTTTAAAGGGAGAAAATCAACCAATGTACATAGCAAAATCAACTAATGTACATAGCCCGTCAAATCTAGCTTGTAGCCCCTTTTTCTGAAAACTTAACGAAAAAGTAAGATACAATGCGACTTTTAGTAGGAAAAAGAAAGGCCGTAAAAACCATTGCCACGTTCCTTTTTCCGAAGAGAAAAATCGGAGATAAAATGCTGAAGTTTGAGGTGTTGAAAAAGTTGAAGAATAGCATTTCTGGCATCAGCTTTAATTTGATTGGCTAAGGAAGCAATGCGACATTTGGAAAAAATGTCGTCCAAAGTAAGAGTAGGCGATAATTTGTGAGAAGTAATTTCGCAAATCCTGCGCATAACGTAAAGTTTAACAGCAATCAAGCGAGAAGTATTATTTTGTTTGGGAACGTCAAGAAGGTCGGAAGGAAAGCGAACAATCTGATTTTTAATGTTGGCAGTAATAAAAAGAGGAGAAAGGCGATCGAAGAAAATAACATCGGCAGTTTGCCCGTTAATAGTAGCTTCGACATGACAACAAGGAAGAATGGCAGATTTGACGGACTTAATACAGCTTTTATAATTGAGAAGTTTGAAAGATTCAGAAGTGTCGAAGCTGATGACAGTAGACATTAATTTGTCAATACTGTGAAGAATAGCGGCTTTTTGATGTTTACGAGGACGGATAGAAACTTGTCCGACTTTGCCAATTAAAGCGCGGAAAATAATGTTGACGGTAGTATATTGATTACCGGCAAGATATTCACTGGTGCAGACGGAAAGAACGGCGCGGTCAAATTCGTTGAGCGGGTCAGAAAAAGGACTGATAAGAGAATAAGGAGTAGTAATTTTGCCGTGTTTGGGATGGTTGAGGGTTTCGACAATATTGAAAGGAGTGCCGTCACGATAGCGATTGTAGGTTTCATAGTCGAAACTGAAAAGTTTTTTGATAGCGCGGTCGTTGATTTCAACGCGGGTAGTGGCAGGGTAAATCTGAACATTTTTGAGAGTACGTTCAATGCGTTTAAGGTCGCGAAGACTGCAATTTTTAACAGGAGTAACAGTAATATTGGATTGAGGTGGAGTTTCCTCTGTTACGTTTTTGAGTTCCTGTTCCTGAGTCGGCTTGACGGTTTCTTCGGTTTTTTCGTCATCCGGCATAGAATTTGCGTAATTGGTTAAAAGAGCTAACATTGAGTAAAAAAAAGACGCCATTTTTAACACGTCTTCTTTTTTTATGCTTGAATTTTGCTGACACATGTTATATACTACCTCCTATTGATACATGTTATATTTTTGTTAATTGTACAACGCTTTAAGAGATTGTGCAAATTTTTTTTGCCTAAATTTTTTTAGAATCGGTAGTGTTAAAGTCAGTAGTATAATCGACAGATTGTTGGAAGTTGTCGACAGGCTGAAAGTAGTCGTGAGCAGAGAAATAGAGGAAAAAGCAGTCATAGTTAGAGCCTTGACGGTTCTTTAAACATTTAAGTTGAATTTGTCTGGGCTGATGTTTTTTAGCGTCGTCAAACATTTTACGAGTAGCCGAAATATCAGAACAGGCTTTAAGGTCGTTGACAATGTTAAGTTGCAAAGCCCAAACAACGTCGGCAGAGTATTCAATATTGCCGGATTCCTTGAAAGACTCGAAAGAAACCTGAGCCGCGTAATTTTGGCGGTTGAAAGAACTGACAACAATAAAAGTGGTATTGGTCTCGCGCTGAAAAGATTTGAGTTTAAGAACAATATCATCAATTTTGGCTTTATCATTGGAAATTTTTAAATGGCGAATTGCAAGGTGAATTGCAAGAATAAGTTGAACACCTTGAAAAATGCTATGCAATTAAGGCAGATTTTAATTCCGATAAAAAACATTCCTCAGCTGTAGCATAATGAAGACTTTTTCGCGGTAATGTGTTTGCCCAATAAACAACTTTTGAA
>JAFZMV010000135.1 GCA_017553205.1 Selenomonadaceae bacterium
ATATTTGATTAAGATTAAAAGCAAACGCAGTATCAGGCAAAATCTTTTATCCTGTCTTCTCAATGACAAACTGCTCCTTGATGTCATTTCCGCTTAAAAATTTATGAAACGCCCGTGTACGATAAAGCAGATTTTATTTACATCGACAAAATGACTGGTGTTTCTCGTGATCGTCCCGAACTTAAACGTTTGCTCTCCGACCTTTGCGAAGGTGATATTGTTGTCGTGAAATCCGTTGACAGATTATCCCGTTCCACTCTCGACCTGCTCGAAATTTGCGAGAAAATTAAATCTGCCAACGCTCATTTAAAAATTCTTGATTTAAATATTGATTTGTCTTCTCCTATCGGTGAATGTGTTCTCACTATTCTTGGGGCTGTCGCTCAAATGGAACGTACAACTCTAAAAGAACGCACCAAAGAAGGTATCGCCATTGCTAAATCTCAAGGCAAATATACCGGCAGAAAAATTGGAGCTATCGCTTTGAACTCTCCAGATTCCATTGAAAGATTCAAACGGCTTTATCGTGCAGGACTTTCAAAATCTGAACTTGCCAGAGAATTTAATGTCACTCGACCGACAATTTATAATTGGATTAAAACTTTAAAACGTCGTCGTATTATCAAATAATTCAAAGGAGTTGATGACTTGCCAAACCGTTTTGATAACGCCAATGTTAAATACAAAGATTCCGTTTTTCGTGATTATTTTAACGATTCTGCTCGACTTCTCAATTTGTGTAATTCTCTTTTGGATACCGACTACAAAGAATCTGACCTCGAAATTAACACTCTCGAAGCAAATTTTTTCAGTGGTTTAAAAAATGATATTTCCTGCAAACTCGGCGATAATTTTCTCGTTCTTATCGAACATCAGTCCTCAGTAAATGAAAACATGCCATTTCGTTGTCTTACTTACGTTTCCGAACTTCTGAATAATATTGTTCCAAAAAATGACGTTCTTTATCACAAAAATTTAATTCATTTTCCCGCTCCGAAATTTTTTGTTTTCTATGACGGTGATGATTCTAACGAGCCTGTCAGCAGAATAATGAAATTGTCGGACGCTTTCGGTGGTGATTCTTCATCTCTCGAACTCATTGTTCATTCCGTCAATATAAATCTCGGACTTCACGCTGAAGTTTTGAGTAAATGCAACTTTTTAAATCAATATTCAACTTTGATTTTTTACGTCAAACTCGGTTTAAAACAAAAAATGTCACGGCGTAATGCCATTATCAATGCCATAAATCGCTGTATTCAGGAAAATGTTATGAAAGATTATTTAACTCAAAAAAAAGAGGAGGTTTTTTCTATGCTCGACTTGCAGTGGAATTTTGAAGACGCTAAAAAGGCTTGGTATGATGAAGGTATCGAATCTGTTGCCTTAAATATGCTCTCCGATAATGAACCTTTGGATAAAATTTGTAAATTTACAAAGCTCTCTATTGACAGAATCAAAGAACTTGCAAAAAATAAAATCACCGCTGAAAAAATGACTTCCTAAAATGCCCGTAGAGCGTCGTTTTGACCTCTCCGCGATACTTTATACCAAATTCTTTTTAACACGCCTTAAATCGAAAATGTTTTATAAACCTTTATTTAACGCCACTTTTTAGGCTTGTTTTGCTATGAATAACCAAAAAAATCTCCAATTCGTTAATAATTTTGTCGAAACGTGGAAAAATCGCGGTTACGAAAAGGGCGAAACTCATTCCTTTTGGCTGGCGTTTCTCCGTGATGTTTTCAATATTTCCGAACCCGAAAAATTTATTCAATTTGAGATGCCGATTAAATTAAAGCACTAATTTTTATACAGAATTTAGGAGAAAAAAATATGTCTTTGATAAAAAATAAAAAATTGCTGAATGAAAGCGAAATTCGCTCCGAATTTATAACACCGGCATTAAAAAGTAAAGGCTGGCGTTTGGGAACAACTTATCGTGAAGAATATCCGATAACGCAAGGACAGATTATTGCAGGTAAAAATTTAAAGCGAAATCTGCCTCTTCATGCGGATTATGTTTTATTTTATCGTCCAAATATTCCGCTTGCGGTTGTCGAGGCGAAGGACAACAAACATAATATAGCGGACGGAATACAGCAAGCGTTAAAATATGCAAGAATGTTAGATGTGCCGTTTGCATTTTCTTCCAATGGTGACGGATTTATTTTTCATAATAAATTAAAAAATTCGGGCGATGTTGAGAGTTTCTTAAAGTTGTCTGATTTTCCGTCGCCTGAAGAACTCTGGGAAATGTATAAAGGCGGACGCGAAATTACAGACGTTCAGCAGAAAATTATTGACCAGCCATATTATTTAGATAATCCCGACAAGTTACCGAGATACTATCAGATTAACGCAGTAAATAAGACGGTTGAGGCGATAGCAAACGGCAGGGAACGAATACTTCTTGTAATGGCTACGGGAACGAGCAAAACTTTTACTGCATTTCAAATAATTTGGAGATTGTGGAAGGCAAGAATTAAAAAGCGAATATTATTTCTTGCCGACAGAAAAAATTTGATAGCACAAACTTTTTCAAATGACTTTTCACCGTTCAAAGAAAGTATGACGTGGGTAAAAAGAACAAATTTTGATACGGCACATGAAATTTATTTGGCACTTTATCAAGGTTTGGCGGGAGATGAAGATACAACAAGTTTGTTTAAGCAATTCAGCCCCAACTTTTTTGATCTCATAATAGTGGATGAGTGTCATCGCGGATCGGCAAGAGCCGACAGCCAATGGCGAGAAATTCTTGAATATTTTTCTAAAGCCACTCAAATTGGATTAACAGCCACGCCGAAGGAAGATAACGAAGTGTCAAACATTGATTATTTTGGAGAGCCTATTTACACTTACACGCTAAAACAGGGAATTGAGGACGGTTTTCTTGCTCCTTATCGTGTGATTCGCATATTTTTTGATAAAGATATTGAAGGTTTTCTTCCGTACAACGGGCAGTTGGACGACAACGGCGAAGTCATCGACCACAGACTTTATAATACGAGCGATTTTGACAAAACGCTTGTTTTGGAGCAACGCACAAAATTGGTTGCAAAAACAGTTTCAGATTATCTGAAGAAACATGACTGCCGAATGGATAAAACAATTTTTTCTGTGTAGATCAAGAACATGCCGCCCGTATGCGTGAGGCACTTGTAAATGAAAATGCTGATTTCTGTGCTGTCAATGATAAGTATGTCATGCGAATTACTTCAGATGATGACGAAGGAGTAAGGCAACTGGATCATTTCCGAGATACTGAAAGCGAATATCCTGTGCTTGTTACTACTTCAAAATTGCTTACGACAGGCGCAGACATTCCGACAATAAAATATATTGTGCTTGATTCAAATATTCGTTCAATGACGGAATTTAAACAGATAATTGGGCGCGGCACACGTTTAAACGAAAAACACGACAAATTTTACTTCACGATTTTTGATTTCAGAAATGTAACAAGTCTTTTTCGTGATGAAAAATTTGACGGACCGATAGAGCAGGACGAAAATTTTAATCCCTCGACAGATAAAGAAATATCACCGCCGCCTAAAAAACCTGAATCATCAAGCACGGAAAAAAAACCGAAATTTTTTCTCGGTGATGAATCAGTTGATGTTGCTTATACGCAAGAGCAGTATCTCGACGGAAATGGCAATCTTGTTACGGAGAATTTTATAGACTACACCTGCCGCAAAGTAAAAAATTTTTATGCAACGTTGCAAGATTTTCTGACGGCTTGGAGTTCGGCGGAGCAAAAGAAAGTTATCATTGACGAAATTAAAAATCAGGGAATTTCATTTGAAGAATTGAATAAAATTGTCGGCAAAGATTTAGACCCGTTTGATTTGATTTTACATATTGTTTTTGATAAGCCGCCACTTACAAGAAAAGAACGAGCCGATAAAGTCAAGAAACGCAATTATTTTTCAAAACACGGAGAAAAAGCCGCCGAGATTTTAAAATCATTACTTGAAAAATACGCCGAGACAGGGATTGAGGATTGGGAGAATTTTGACATTTTAAAAGTTAATCCGCTGAATAAATACGGCACACAAATTTACATCATAAACAAAATTTTTGGCGGCAAGGAAAAATACTTGGCGGCAGTTCGAGAATTGCAGAAAGAAATTTACGCCGCTTGATTGAAAGGAAGATTTTTTTATGGCGATGTCGGCAATGATAAAATCACTTGAAGATATTATGCGGCGTGATGCAGGACTGAACGGCGACGCACAGTACATTGAGCAAATAACTTGGCTTTTATTTTTAAAAGCCTTTGACGTTAAAGAAATGGAGTGGGAACTCAAAGACGATTATTCTGCAGTCATTCCCGAAAAATTTCAGTGGCGGAACTGGGCGGAAGACGGCGAAGGAATAACCGGCGATGAGTTGATAAAATTTGTTGACGAACTTTTTCGGACTTTGAAAAATCTCGACATTTCGGACGGAGACAAAAGAAAAAAACTTGTCCGCGATGTTTTCAGCGACATTAACACCTACATGAAGAGCGGAATTTATTTGAGGCAACTCATCAACCGCATGAACGATAAAGTTGATTTTACCGATGTTAATCAGAAACACACCTTTAACGACTTATACGAAGGTATGTTGAAAGATTTGCAGAGCGCGGGACGTGCAGGAGAATATTACACGCCGAGAGCCGTAACAAATTTTGTTGTCGAAAAAGTTGATCCGAAACTTGGCGAAATTATTTTAGACCCTGCATGCGGAACAGGCGGATTTTTAACAAGCACCATTGCACATTTCGGAAAAATTCAAACTACTGACGAATGGAACACTTTGCAAACTTCAATAAAAGGCTGGGAGAAAAAGCCGTTGCCTTATCTGCTTGCGACCACAAATTTAATTTTGCATGATATTGAAGTTCCGCAACTTGAACATAAAAATTCTTTAGGCAGTCCGTTGAGCAGTTACAGCGACAAAGAGCGCGTTGACGTTATAATTGCCAATCCACCTTTTGGAGGAGCTGAAGATGATTCAATCAAGGAAAATTTTCCTGCAGAATTTCGGACAAGTGAAACGGCTGCTCTTTTTCTTGTATTGATAATGAGACTGCTTAAAAAAGGCGGACGTTGTGGAATTGTTTTGCCCGACGGATTTATTTTTGGTGACGGAGTAAAAGCCGCGATAAAAAAAATCATGCTTGAAGAATTTGGACTTCATACCATTATCAGACTGCCTGCAGTGTTCAAACCTTATGCGATCGTTAATACAAATTTATTATTTTTTCAGAAGGGCGTTAAAAGTCAAGGCGTTTGGTTTTATCGGCTTGATTATCCAGAAGGCGTAAAAAGTTTTACCAAGACCAAGCCAATGCAGGACAAACATTTTGATCCTGTTCGCGAATGGTGGGACAACAAAAAATTTATTGAGGTTGACGGCAAGGACAAGGCAAAATTTTTTACTGTCGAAGAACTTACCGCCATGAATTATGATTTTGATAAATGTTGCCCTTTTCCGCACAAAGAAGAAGAAATTTTTGAGCCGCAGGAACTCATGGAAAATTATCTGACTGAACGCAGGGAAATAGAAAGCGAAATTGAAAATATTTTGTCGGATATTAAATCCAAATTGAATGGAGTTGATAATTTATGACGGCTTTAAGACAGGAACTTTTTGACGTTGTAAGAATTTTGCCGGAAGAAAATATTTCGTCGGCTTTAAATTATATTCGTGAAAATTTTTTGTCCCCAAAGAAAAAAGATTTTTCTGAAATGAGCACGGAAGAATTTATGGCAATCATGGCAAAAAAATATGGCTTGAAAGACAACGCCGACGAAATTCAAGCGTCAATAGATTTTATTAAAAGCATGCACCAATTTATGGACGGCAGTACAAAAAATAAAACTTTGGAAGAACTGCGCGAGGAAAGGTTGAAAGAAAAATATGCTGAATATTTTAATTGATACAAATGTTGCGTTGGATTTTATTCTTCTTCGTCAACCTTTTTACTCAGCCGCCGAAAGCATAGTCGAGACAGCCAATTTTAAAATTATTTCTGCTCATGTTTCCGCCTCGTCTGTAACAGATATTTATTACTTGTCGCGACGTGAACTCAGAGACAAAAATTTGGCATTACGACTGCTGAAAAACTTTTTAAACGTTGTCAAAATTGCCTCCGTCTCAGAAAAAGAAATTAACGCGGCTTTGAATTTGTCTTGGCGTGACTTTGAGGACGCTGTTCAATATTCTGTTGCCAAGTCAAACGATATGAATTATATCATCACTCGTAACACCGAAGATTTTATTGCAAGCGATATTCCTGCAATCACGCCCGAAGATTTTTGCAGAATTTTGTTGGAGGAGTAGGAATGACGGCACAAGATTTAAAAAACTCAATCCTTCAACAAGCTGTGCAGGGAAAATTACTTCCGCAAAATCCTGACGACGAACCTGCAAGCGAACTTTTGAAAAAACTTTTTGCAGAACGTCAAAGACTTATCGACGAAGGCAAAATTAAAAATCCTCCGCAACTGCCGCCAATCTCCGACAATGAAAAGCCCTTTGATATTCCCGACAACTGGGAATGGTGTCGGCTTGGTAAGCTAACAAAATTGATTACAAAAGGTTCTTCACCTAAATGGCAGGGCATTGATTATGTTGAAAGCGGAGTTTTATTTATCACAAGTGAAAATGTTGGTCGTGAAAGTTTATTACTAAATCAGAAAAAGTATGTCGAAGAAAAATTTAATATTTTACATCCGCAGTCTATTCCGCAGACGAGTGACATTCTTAGAACCTGTCTAATATCTCAAAAAATCGCATTGTGACACGATTAAAAATTCATAAGAAAAGTTACTGGATTGTTATTGTGATGTTACTCTATAAAAAAGTTTTTAGACAGGTTCTGAAATAATTCGTCCGGACTTGGAAAATGCAAAGAAAAAAACACGCCCGCGAGAATATGATTTGTACGATATTTTTTGTGCGGTGCTGTATGTTCTTCGCGGTGGAGTTCAGTGGAGAATGTTGCCGACTGATTTTCCGA
>JAFZMV010000136.1 GCA_017553205.1 Selenomonadaceae bacterium
CGTATTATAAAAATCAATATTATTTTGAAGGAAAACAAATTTCTCGCGAATATGCGATTGAAAGAATGAAAATGTTTGATAAAGATTAAAAAAAATCCAAAAATTTTTCTCGGCAGTGTGTCGGGAATTTTTTTTTGACACGCTGAAAAATTTTTTATAGAATTTGCGTGAGGTGATATAGATGTTGACGATTGAAGAAATAAAAAAAGTTATTGAGGAAATTGCTCCGAAATATAATTTGAAAAAAGTTATATTGTTTGGTTCGCGTGCCAGAGGAAATTTTCGAGAGAACAGCGATATTGATTTGATTGTTGAATTTAAAACATATTCTGTTTCTTTGTTGAAAATTATTTCGCTGAAATATAAACTGGAAGAAATTTTAAAAGTTGGCGTTGATATTATTCACGGACCGATTGAAGATGATGACATGATTGAAATTGATAAGGAAATTGAAATTTATGCAGCATAGAGATAAAATTATTTTGCAAAAAATTATTAACGCTGTTGAAGTCGGATTAAAAGTTTTCAATAATATTTCGTTGGAAAATTTTTTAAATGATGACGAAATGAAACTTTCGATGTCAATGACAATAATCAGAATCGGCGAATTGGTAAAAAATTTATCTGAAGAAATTCGAGAAAAAAATCGTCAAATTGAATGGAAAGCTATAGCAGAATTCCGAGATATTGTCACTCATAAATATGATACTTTAAGAATGAGAGATGTTTACGATACGATAAAAAATGAATTACCTGAACTAAAATCAGAAATTCAAAAAATTATTTTGCAAAATTAAAAAATCTCAGCGACAAAAAAAGTCGTTGAGATTTTTTTTGACACACTGAAAAATTTTTTATACAATTTGTTATAGTTTTGTAACTCGTGCATATCACAAAGTGAAAATAAAATTTGAAAGGAGTTTTAAAAATGATTGACGAAAAAATTTTGCAAGATGAAATTTTGAGCGACGAAGAACTTGAAAACATTTCAGGAGGAACTCTTGAAGAATATCGTGCAGATAAAAAAATTCTTCAGGAAATGGGACTTTACAGCCGCATAACTAATTTTGTTGATGAAAATGTTAAATTTGCGTTGAATGTTCTCGGCGGACAACTTAATGTGAGATTTAGCATAAAAAATTATACTTCAAAAATTTCTGACGATGGTACTGGATTGGTTGTCGGTGAAAATTCTGCAACTGCAAAAAACAGTTATTACATCGAAGATAAACTGTATTCTCGAGAAGATTTTTGGAACAGAGTCAATGAAATTATTATTCTCGATAGATTTAAAATTAAAGGACTTTAATAAAAAATTTTTTTGAAAGAGGTTGATTAAAATGACGGACGAAAAAATTTTTGAAAATGAAAAAATTTCCGAAGAAAATCTTGAAAAAATTTCAGGCGGAACATTGGATCAAAGCGAAGAAGATATGTTGTTGTTTGTCAAAAATGGCATTATAAAACCGTTTCAACATTTAAGTCAGGTAGAAATTCAAAAAGAAGTTAAGCATTTATGGAAAAATATTGGAATAGAATGTCTTCCCAGTGAATCTTCTCAAAATGAATATTATTACAGAAATAAAAAAATTACTCGCGATAAAGCTATTGAAAAATTGACACTGTATGATAAAGATTAAAAAAAATAATCCAACTGCAAAAAAATTCCGATGACTGAAAAAAATTTCGTCGTCGGTTTTTTTTTTGTAAATTTTTATGAGTTTACTTTTTGGCTAAATTGTAAATTGAAATAAATTTTTATCTTGATATAATTTTTAAAATTTTTGAAGGAGTTGAGATTATGTACGATTTTGATGTTGTATTTATCGGCAGCGGACATTCTTGTTGGCACGGAGCATTGACGCTTACTCAAGCAGGAAAAAAAGTTGCTCTTGTCGATTTTGATTTGCCGGGCGGAACTTGTACGAATTACGGTTGCGATGCAAAAATTTTACTTGACGGACCTTTTGAATTTGTTGAAGGTCTTGAGCGTTATAACGGACTTTGCGTCGAACAAAATATCAAAATTGATTGGAAAAATTTAATGGCGTACAAGAAAAAAGTTCTTGATCCGTTTCCTGAAATGTTGGCAGGAATGTTTAAAGATTGGGGATTTACTTTTATTCGCGAAAAAGGAAAAATTCTTGACGCTCACACAGTGCAAGCCGGCGAACAAAAAATTTCTGCAGAATATATTGTAATCGGAACTGGTCAACGCAATGCACGGCTTAATATTGAAGGAAAAGAATTTTTGCATGGCAGTCGCGAATTTTTGGATATTGAAGAAATGCCCGAACATTTAATTTGTATCGGTGCGGGAATTATTTCAATGGAATTTGCGTCGATGGCGTTAGTTCTCGGCAAAAAAGTTACCTTTATTGAATTTGCGAATCGTCCTTTGCTTGCGTATCCTGAAAAATATGTCAAAAAAATTGTTGAAAAAATGACTGCACAAGGTGCAAAATTTTATTGCGGAGAAGCGGTCAATAAAGTTGAAAAAATTTCCGAAAATTATAAAGTTATGACAAAATCAGGATTGAGTGTCGAAGGAACTTATGTACTTGATGCGACAGGTCGAGTTGCGAATTATGAAGAACTTGGGCTTGAAAATCTTGGAATTGAGGCAAGTCGACGCGGAATTGTTGTAGATGAATATCTTCGCACAAAAGTTAAAAATATTTTTGCGAGCGGCGACGTTATCGACAAAAAAATTCCGAAACTTACTCCGACTGCAAGTTTTGAATCTGAATACATTGCAGAACAAATTCTTGGAAAAAATAATTCGCCGATTTGTTATCCTGTCATACCGAATTTAGTTTTCACATTGCCGAGAATTGGTCAAGTTGGTGTTACGCTCGATGAAGCTGAAAAATCTCCTGAAAAATATAAAATTATTTCAATTCCTTACGGCGTGCAAAATGAATGGGTTGACAATCGCGAAACTGAAATTGAAATTGATTTTATTGTTGACAACGAAGGATTTTTGGCAGGTGCAACGATTTTCGGAAGTGAAGCAGGAACTTGGCTTGATTTCTTGACGCTGATTATAAATAAAAAAATTAACGGCGAAGAATTGAAACATACAATTTTAGCATTTCCGACTCAAACTTATATGATTGCAATATTGCTCACAAATATTTTGAAAAAATCCAAATAAATTTTAAAAAAATTACAAATTAAAATAAAAATTATCCCTTCGTTGCGACGTTGGGAGTTTTTATTTGCATTGAAAAATTTTTATGATAAAATTTGCGAGAGGTGGTTTAAATGAAAAAAGAAATTGAGCCTTGTATTGCATTTAAGTTAAATTATTGTGACGGAGGAAAAAATTCAAATCGTGTTGGTTTTTGCGGAATTTGTAGCGATAAGATTATAAAATACAATATCAAAGTAAAAAAGCGTAAGTGGTGTTCAAATCCTGATTGTTCTTGCAGGAAATATTTTGATAAAAAAATTTCTCGTAATGAACTTGAAAATTGTTTTGATGAAGAAACTTGCGGGAATTTTCCTTGTCTTGAAAGTCAGGCACTTCGTGATTGGTTTTTTAACGCAGGAAATGATTCAAATGGAAATCCTCGTGCAATTCGCGGAGCCAAAAATGGGCATTTGTGTATTTTTACAACAGTTGAACCAAATATGTCGGAAACTTCACGAATGATTGTTGCAATGTTCATTATCGGAAAAGTTTTTGAAGGTGATGACGAAGAAAGCGGATATGTTGAATCAAATGATAATTTTGATTATTGTTTGGAATTTACACCAAATGAAGCAAGACAGATGAAATTTTGGAATGTTTATCAAAATTCAAATGCAATGGATACAGTTAAATGGGGTAGTGGACTTTTCAGATATTTTACTGATGAAGATGCAAAAAAATTTTTAGAAATGGCTGTTGAAGTTAAACGCGGAACAGATGACAAAGAATTTGCGGAAGATTTTTTGAATTATTATTGTAAACTTAATAAAGTTTAAGAAGAAAAAATTATCTCAGCGGCAGTTCGTTGAGGTTTTTTTTAAGGAATTATGCGAATGGATACAAAAATTATTTTAGGAATTTTAATACCATTTTTAGGAACGTCATTAGGTGCGGCAATGGTATTTTTTTTGAAAGATTCAATCTCGACAAATTTGCAAAAAATTTTAACAGGATTTGCGGCAGGAGTTATGGTCGCGGCATCATTTTGGAGTTTGTTGCAACCTGCACTTGAAGGCTCGGAGCATTTGGGAAATTTAGCGTTTTTTCCTGCTGCAATCGGATTTTTAATCGGAATTGGATTTTTATTATTTCTGGACGAAGTAACGCCGCATATGCATATGGACAACGAAGTTGAAGGTCCTGTTTCAAATTTAAAAAGAACAACGAAATTGATTTTGGCAGTAACTTTGCATAATATTCCGGAAGGAATGGCAGTCGGAGTAGTTTATGCAAACTTTTTGAATGGAAATGAACTAATCAGCGAAGCAGGATCACTTGCGTTGGCGATAGGAATTGCGATACAAAATTTTCCTGAAGGTGCGATAGTATCAATGCCACTCAGAGCAGAAGGAATGAATAAATTAAAAACTTTTTTTTATGGAGTTTTATCGGGAGCAGTAGAACCTGTTGCGGCTTTTGTAACAATTTTAGCGTCAAGTTTTATAGTTACATGGCTACCATATATGCTGGCATTTGCGGCAGGAGCAATGATTTATGTAGTTGTTGAAGAATTGATACCTGAAATGTCAGAAGGAAAACATTCAAATTTTGGAACAATCGCTTTCAGTTTTGGATTTGTGCTGATGATGATTTTAGATGTAACTTTAGGCTGATAAAAAATTTTCTCCGTTTTGTCGGAGATTTTTTTTGATTTCTTTAAAAAATTTTTTAAAAATCCTGTCATAATTTTGTAACTTATGTATATAATGGAATAAAAATTGAATTTTTGAAAATTTTTAGGAGGTCGATTGAAATGATAGATGAAAAATTTAAAGATGAAGTTTTGAGCGATAAAGAGCTTGATAACGTTGCAGGCGGCACTAATGGCGAATTTAAAGAACTTAGCAGCATTTTGCCGAATATTTTTGAAAAAGTTCAAGGTTATAGAGCTCGTGTAAATGTTATCAGTCGTTCAAGAAAACCTGATGAAGTTGTCAGCTGGTTGAAAGAAAATTTAAATATCGACGCAAAAATTGATGTCGGGGAATGGTGGAATCCGTTAGACAGTGCAGGAAGTTCAAATTCATACAGTCGCGACGTAAAATCAATTACTCATAATGATGTTGTAAATGAAGTTAAAAAATATCTCGGAAAAATTTAATTGAATTTGCAAGGAAAAATTTTAAATCCCTTAAATATGAATTAAAACAAAAAAAATTCCTTCGGCAAAAGTCGTTGGGATTTTTTTTGCATAGTTATAAAAATTTCATGAGCGTTTTATAAAAAAATTACACTGTCACAAAAATTTAAATTTTATTGATTTCGTGAACAGTTCTCTCCGCTCCATTCATTTCTGCAATAAGTGCGTCACGAATTTTAACTTCTTCTTCGTCAACAATCTGCATCGCAAAACCTGCATGAACTAAAACATAATCACCGACTTTTGCTTCAGGCAGTAACATTAAACTTGTTTCGCGTTTTATTCCTGAATGTTCAACAGTCGCCAAAAATGAATTTTTTATTTCAGTAATTTTTGCGGGAAAAGCCAAGCACATAAAAAAACCTCCAAAATTTTTTATTTTTCTGCAAGATCCGGGCGTAATTTTTTTGCACCGCCCAAATATACATGGCGAATTTCATTTAAATTTTTTTCAACGTCAGCCAAAACTAAAACTCTTATGCAAAATGGCAAACTTTCTTCAACTTCAGTTTCCTGTGCGTCGAATAAGGGAACAAATTGAAAACCGGAAATTTTTCTTACAGCGGAAGAAGGAAAAGCAGAATTTAAATCTTTTGTTGAAGAAAAAATTACTGCACCAATATTTTCTGCATGGATTTCGTTTCGTTCGATTATTTTCAAAAAAAGCTCCTGTGACATTTTCCAAATTTCTTCAGGAGAATTTTTTTCAACAGTAGTTGCTCCTCGTATACCTCTCAACATAAAAATTTCCTTTCCAAAATAAATTAGTCTTACTTAAAACTTTCAATTCAAAAAAATTATAGCACAAAAAATTGTTCCTTTGAATATTGTACGAAGAAATAATTTTGAAATGACGCAAGACTTTTTAACTTTCTTGTGTTATACTTTCAGAGAAATTTTTCTATGAGATTATGTTTTTTGAGAGGTGTTTTTTTTATGTTCAGTGAAAATCATAAAACTGCGGGCGTTGCTTATCCGAAGGGTTTTAAAGCTGCGGGAGTCCGTGCAGGAATAAAGAAAAGCGGAAATCTTGACGTTGCTGTAATTTATACAGAAAAAACTGCGAATGTTGCCGGAGTTTTTACTCAAAATTTAGTTGCGGCGGCTCCTGTCAGAGTCAGTAAAATTGTCGTCGGAACAGGTACCGCTCATGGAGTTGTTGCAAATGCAGGCTGTGCAAATGCCTGTACGGGCGAACAAGGTTTAAGAGATGCTGAAATGATGGCTGAAATTGCCGCTAAAGAATTAAACTGCCGTCAAGATGATATTATTGTCGCGTCAACCGGAGTTATCGGCGTAAATCTTCCGATGGATAAAATGGAAACTGGAATTAAAAAAGCCGTTGCCGAACTTTCTGAAGAAGGTTCTGTTAATGCAGGAAACGCAATTATCACGACTGACACTTATTCAAAAGCCTGTGCGACTGAAATTGAAATCGGCGGTAAAGAAGTTCGTTTTGGAGCAATCGCAAAAGGTTCAGGAATGATTCGTCCGAATATGGCGACCATGCTTTGTTTCATTACCACTGATATTGATATTGATCAGAAACTTTTGCAGGAAGCACTCAGCGAAATTAACGAAGTCACTTTCAACATGGTTTCTGTTGACGGCGATATGAGTACAAATGATATGGTTGTTGTGCTGGCAAACGGTGCGGCAGGTAACGAAAAAATCACTGAAAAAAATTCTGACTACGAAAAATTTTATTCCACGCTGAAAAATATCTGCACGGAAATTGCAAAAAGAATTGCGGCAGACGGCGAAGGTGCAACTAAATTTTTGACGATAAAAGTTTCCGGAGCAGAAAATTTTGATGACGCTAAAAAAGTCGGAATGAGTGTTGCAAATTCTCCTCTCGTTAAGACTGCATTTTTCGGCGAAGATCCCAACTGGGGCAGGGTTATTTGTGCTGTAGGTTATTCGGGAGTAAAAATTGTTCCTGAAAAAACTGTTATTAAATTTGGAGATATTCCCGTTTATGCTCACAGTGTCGGAGCAAAATATGACGAAAGTGCATTGAGAAAAGTTATGTCCGATAAAAATATTGTCGTCGGTATTGAACTTGGTTTGGGAGATTCAGAGGCAGAAATTTGGACTTGTGACTTTTCTTACGAATATGTAAAAATTAACGGAGAATATCATACCTGATAAGTTGTTGAGAGAATATCATGAACAAATTTATAAACTTTCGTTACGCCATAATAATTGCTGGCGTATTTTTTCTTTTAGCGTTTATCTTGTCGGCAGTCAATTTCGGAAAAACTCTTGAAGATCAACCTGAAAAAATCGGTTTTATAATTCTCGGAGATATTACAAAGCCCGGCTGGAATGAATCTCACTACAGAGGTATAAAAGCCGCCTGCGAAAATTTCGGAATAGAATTGATGGTTCGCGATAATGTCAAAGAAAACAGCGGTCAATGTCCAGTTGCAATCAGAGAACTTGCCGAAAACGGTGCTAAAATGATTTTTCTTGCAAGTTATTCTTATTCACTTGAGGCACGCGATATTGTAGAAGAATATCCGAAAATTGCTTTTGCTACAAATTCCGCTGAAATTCATTCCAGAAATATGACGGCTTATTTTGTCAGAATGTATCAAGCTCGTTATCTTTCCGGAGCTCTTGCCGGAATGAAAACAAAATCAAACGTCATCGGTTATGTTGCCGCAATGCCCAATTCTGAAGTTATACGCGGAATTGATGCTTTTGCTCTCGGTGTTCAAAGAGTAAATCCCGATGCAAAAGTTGTTGTAATGTGGACGGGAAAATGGCAGGACGAAGAAACAGAAGCCGCTCATGCCGAAAGACTTATCAAAGAGGCGGGAGCAGATGTTTTGACTTACCATCAAGACGAAGACTCAACCGCAAGAACCGCAGATAAATTCGGCGTGGATTTTATCGCCTACAATGAAGTTTTAAAAGGTTACTCTGAACATTATTTAGCGTCAGTTGTCTGCAACTGGGAATCTTATTACGTCGATATTATTCAAAGATATTTGAAAGGTGAAATTAACTCGGTAAAAAATCACTGGCTTGGAATTGACAGGGGAGCAGTCGGCTTGTCAAATTATTCTTCCGCAGTTACTCCCGATATGATTACAAAACTTGATTATCTTAAACAGGAACTGACAAACCATTATCAAATTTTTTCAGGGCCGCTTTACAATATCGACGGAGAAATTTTTTGCGAAGAAGGCGACGCAATTTCTGACGATAAACTTTTGGAGGACATGAATCAGCTTGTGAGGGGTGTTGAGATTCTTGAATAACGATTCTGATAATTTGCTGGACGAAAAATATGTACGCAAAATTATTTTTCAATTCACCGCAATTTTGTTTCTTTTGATAATGGCAGGAATTTTTATTCGTGTAATGGTCGGCGGACTTCTTAACACAACTCTTGAAAAAAATACCGCAAAACAAATGGCGGATATGTCGATTGTTGCGGAGGAAAGATTTGACAAAGAACTTTCCATGTTGAGAATTGCGGCGGATTATTTGGAAAAATATCCCGGTCAAGAAAACGAAAAAAATTTTTTAAACCTGCTCAGACAAAACGATCCAAAAATTTCTGTCGGCTTAATCAGTTTGGACGGTAAAGCACTTCTCGGTCAAGATTTATCGAAGTGGGATTTTTTGCGACTGCCGATGGCTTATCGCGGAAATCCTGTAGTTGATTTTTGTCCGGGTAAAGGGCTTTTATTTGCCGTGCCTGTTTTCAAAAATGACAATGTTCACGCGGTTATTTATCGTTTGTACGGCGAATCACTTTTGACAGATTTATTCGGGCTTGCCGAATATAATTCTGACTGCCGCCTTTTGATTCAGGAAAGAAACGGACATATTATAATCCCGTACAAAAATTATAATGAGCAGGACAGGAAATTTTTTGAAGATCCGAAAATTGTGGACAGTTTCAAAGAAGTCAGAGAAATTTTAAAAACTCATCGTGCAGGAGCTGTTTACACTGAAAGCCCTCTCGGAAAATATTTTATTTTTGCTACAGACCTTCCGCAGACAAATTGTTCAATGGTCGGTTATATTCCATGGTCGGCTGTTGCGGGAGATATTTTCAGGATTTACACTTTTATTATCGGTTTCGGAACGGTCCTGCTGATTTTTGTGGCGGCGGCTACTCTTTATCTTTTGATGGTTAGAACTAAGGCGGAAGAAAGTGACGCACTCCGCGAAGCAAAAAAAGCCGCTGACGAAGCGAATCAGGCAAAAAGTACTTTCCTTGCAAATATGAGTCATGAAATTCGGACTCCTATAAATGTAATTATCGGAATGAATGAAATGATTTTGCGTGAGGGAAAAGATGAGAATGTTTTAACTTATGCACAAAATGCCTCCAACGCCAGTGAAGCCCTTCTGCATTTGATAAATGATATTTTGGATTTCAGCAAAATTGAGTCGGGAAAATTTGAAATTCTTGAAGAAAATTACAATCTCTTCGACGTGATAAAAAGTTTGTTGAATATGATTACTTCCCGTGCAGAAAAAAAGCATTTGAAATTTATTCTGCATGCCGATGAAAATTTGAAAAATAATTTATTCGGTGACGCTGTAAGAATCAGACAGATAGTATTAAATTTCTTAACAAATGCAGTCAAGTACACTAAAGAGGGGCAAATTGATTTTATCGTTGAGCAAGAAAAATTTTCTGACGAAAAAATATTTTTGAAATTCACTGTCAAAGATACGGGAATAGGAATTAAAGAAGAAGACGTAAAAAAATTATTCAATGACTTTGAAAGATTCGACTCCAGCAAAAATAAAAATATCGAAGGTACCGGCTTAGGCTTGGCGATAACCAAACGACTTGTCGAAATGATGAACGGAAAAATTGATGTCCAAAGTGTTTATGGAGAAGGCTCAACTTTTACCGTGACTATCCCGCAAAAAATTACGGGCGAAGAACTTCTCGGAAAAATCTCCGAAAAAATTCAAAACAGAAATTCCTCACACGCTGAAGAATATAAGCCGCCGTTTATTGCACCCGACGCAAAAATTTTAATCGTTGATGATAATGAAATGAATTTGCTGGTTGCCGTAAGTCTTTTGAAAGCCTTAAAAGTTCAAACTGAAACTGCCGACAGTGGAATGAAATGTTTAAGAAAAATTTCTGAAAAGAAATATGATTTAATTCTGTTGGATCAGATGATGCCGAACATGGACGGAATTGAAACTTTGAAGGCGGCAAAAAATATGCCGGATAATTTGAGTAAAGATGCTCCGATTATTGCATTGACAGCAAACGCAGTTTCAGGGACGAAGGAAACTCTTATAAACGCAGGTTTTGACGATTACATGAGTAAACCGATCGACACAAATGTTTTGGAAGAAATGCTTGTTAATTATCTGCCCATTGAAAAAATTCATGCACCTGAACCGCTTGAGCAAAAAGATTCTGACTCCGAAGAAATTTCTGAAAAAATTACTGAAGAAAAAAATTCTTCGCAGACAGAATTAAAACATTTAAATATTGAACTCGGCTTAAATTATTGTGCAGGCATGAAAGATTTGTACAAAGATATTTTGCAGTCGTTTGTTGAAAGCAGGAACGAGAAAAAAAATAAAATTCAAAATGCGTTTGATAAAGGTGACTGGAAAAATTATACTATATTCGTTCATGCTTTGAAGTCTAACTCACTTTCTTTGGGAAGTGAAAATGTTTCTGCAGCGGCAAAAAGTTTGGAGGCGGCAGGAAAAATTTTGACTTCAGATATAACTTCCGACGAAGAAAAACACGAGGCAGAAAAATTTATCAAGGAAAATCATGACAATACAATGAATTTATACGATGAACTTTCGGAAGAGGCGGAAAAAGTTTTTGAAACCATTTAAAAAAGTTTGAGGTGTTGAGTTATGATTAGAAAGCCGGTTGAAGGAAATGTGATTTTGGTTGTTGATGATGAGGATATAAATCTTCAAGTTGCTAAAGTTATTTTGGAAAAAAATCTGCCTTGCAGAGTGATTACCGTTGATAATGCGATTGAAGGCATGGAAATTTTACGCCGTCAATATATTCGCGTTGTTCTTCTGGATATTATGATGCCCGACGTTGACGGAATTGAAATGCTCAAAGAAATTCGTGCAGACAGCAAATTAAAAAATATTCCCGTAATAATGCTCACCGCTTCTACCGATAAACAAAATATCCAACAGGCAATTCAACTCAACGTCAAGGAATATATCAAGAAACCTTTCATGCCGAATGATTTAATTGACAGAGTCAGCAAACAACTTGTCATAAAAAAAGACATAATGCAAGCAAAAATTTTAATTGTTGATGAGGACGAAGACAATTTAAAAAGTTTGACAAGAATTTTGGAAAATCATTTCCCTCATCAGGTTTTAATTGCCGATTCAGGAATAAGCGGCATGGAAATTTTGAGAAAAACCGATGTAAATTTAGTTATCGCGAATACTGAAATGAGATTTATAAACGGTTTCAAAATTTTGGATTTCATGCATAAAGATGTCAAACTTCAAAAAATTCCCGTCGTTTTAGTCTTGAACGATGATGATTCCGAAATGCTTGCAAAAGTAAAATTTTCTTCAGCGGCAAATTATATAACTTTGCCTTTCGATGCCGAAAAAATTACTTTGATTTTGTCGGAAACATTGAGCGGCAAAGTTCATGGCTATTCCAATTTTTCAACAAATTCTTCCGATAATGTTCCGAAAAGTAATTTAAATATAACAGTGTAAAAATTTTTTAGGGGATAAAATTTTGCTTATAAATATTTTTTCAAAAAATAAACGAGTTCCGGAAATTGAATTAATGAAAGCCTTTGCGATTGTTTCAATGATTTTCGTTCATACTGCGGAAATAGTTGTAGAAGGCAACCACATATACATATATTCCGTAGAGGCTATGATTCTTTTTGTTTTGGTCAGTTTTTTTGGCGGGATTCCTTCAGCGGGAGTTTTCATGTTTTCAATGGGCTGGGGAGCGTCTTTTTCAAAAACTGCAACATATAAAACTTATTTAAACAGAGTTGTTCCGTTGTTCCTTTTGGGAATTGTCGTAAACTTTTTTGAACAATATGTCCCGCAAATAATTACTCCTGAAATTTTTGGAAAACTTGAAGAAAATCTGCATACAATTCTGGCTACGGACATTTATTTTTTTGCGGCGTTGGCAAGTTTATATTTAGCCGTGATGAAATTTTTCAAAAATCAGCCTGTTTCCGCTTTAATTTTCAGTGCAGTTCTTTTAGCTGTGTGTATATTCATCAGAATTTTCTTCGGCATTGAAAATTTTTCCACAGAAAATATTTGGCTGGACACTCTCATCGGATTATTTGTCAGAGAAAATGAATTTTCTTATTTTCCGTTTACCGTTTGGATATTTTTCCCGATAATCGGTTACGGTGCGGCAGTTCTCTACAAAAAAAGCTGGAGTTTAAAAGAAAGATTATTATTTTCTTCAGTGACGGGAATTATTGCAATCGTTGTCGCCGAGTTCGCTATGGAAAAATTTGGAGTTATTGACGGAGTTTTATTTGCTACTCTTGATATAACTTTGGGAAATTATTACGCGATGCACCCTTTGAATCTTCTCTGCAGTTACGGCATTATTGCTCTGGAATTTTTCGTGGCATCTATTGTTATGAAAATCACGAATAATTATTTGCCGAACTTTATTTTAAACATGAGCAAAAATATCGTGGGAATTTATGTGGCACAGTGGATAATCTTGGGCTGTATGAGCGGTTGGATATGTGAAATTTCAACTGTTTCGAGTTATATTTTTGTGGCTCTGGGAGTTTTAATTGTTTCGTATTTTTCTGCGATTATATTCAAGGAAATAATAGAGCGAATTAGAGGCTGAAAAATTTTCGACAAATAAAAACTCTCGTCAGTTTGGCGGGAGTTTTTTGTTGGCAGAAGAAAAAATTTCAAAAAAATTTTAGAGTTTTGGAGATTTTCGATCTGCAAGACCGG
Organism: Selenomonadaceae bacterium; assembly: GCA_017553205.1. Classification (GTDB taxonomy): domain Bacteria; phylum Bacillota; class Negativicutes; order Selenomonadales; family Selenomonadaceae; genus Quinella. The sequence goes on from JAFZMV010000136.1 coordinate 13,290, forward strand.
CAAGAAAGGCTAAAAAATGGCGTAATGACGGGGCAGAAAAAGTTTTTAAAAATTTTTTTAGAAAAGGGGTTGACAAGAGTAGAATAAAGGAGTAATATACGCAAGCTGATTCACTTCAGCGGGTTCCTTGAAAATTGAACAATGTATTTGCTAGTGCGGTCTTTGAAAAAAGATCAATAGAATTTAGAGCAGAATTAAACTCGAAATAATAAATGGAGAGTTTGATCCTGGCTCAGGAC
>JAFZMV010000137.1 GCA_017553205.1 Selenomonadaceae bacterium
AAAAAAAGACCAAAAATTTTATGAATAGTATTGCTCATCAGCCTGAAAAAATTTCAAATTTATTTTTGCACGAAAAATTGTTTTTCATGAAATCCTCTTTCGTTGCTTAATTTTTTGTATCTTTAATCGTCGGAGTAATATCAAATTCGCCTTGCTTGCCAAAATTGCCTTGAAATTTTCAATCGCTTTTTCCGTGAAATTTTCTTTCGGCAAGCTGATTGTAAAATTTTGTTCGGCTGTCGGCTCTTCGCCGGAGTTTTCAATTTCAGCGGCTGTCGGAGTTTCCTCAATGTTGACAGCCTGTTCTTCGATTTTTGTATCTTCAACAGGCTCAAATGTCAATCTTTGAAAATGTCCTTCGCCGGTGATTATCGGCTTAACTTTGTTTTGAACTTCGCCGTCAAACCAATCAATTTTATCAACTTTGCCGTAGTGGTTTTCAAAAATGAACCAACCTGCGACCGTGATGTCCGCTGTCATTTTTTCTTTTTGCTCGCCATTGAGAACGCTGTGAACCAAATTTTTAACGTCTGCGATTTTTGTGCGCTTGCCGTCGATGTAAAAAATCGTTTTGCCGTTTTGAGTTTTCTTTACCGTGATTGTCATTTTTATTATCTCCTTCCGAGTTTGCGAATTTCCTTTCGGTAGCGTATATATCACTCTTTTCGGAGATAATAGCAAGTTATTTTTTCACATTGTCGTAAGAAATTTTTTTGCCGTCACGTTCAACAAAAATATTTTCGTGAGTGCCGACAGTCGCCGCGTATCTTTCAACCGCAACGTCAATAAATTTTGGCTCAAGTTCAATACCGTAACAAATTCTGCCGAGTTGCTCACAGGCAATTAAAGTTGACGCACTGCCTAAAAATCCGTCCAACACCAAGCCGTTTGTTTGCGTGCATTGGCGAATCAAATATGCAATGAGCGGCACAGGTTTACTTGACGGATGTCCGCAACCGTCCTCTTTTGAATTTTTTATTCGGTCAAATTCAAACACAGTTGTCTGTTTCTGGTCACCGAACCATAAATGTTTGCCGTCGCGTTTCCAACCAAAAATTATTGGCTCGTGGATATATTTCCAATCAGTTCGCGTCAATACCAACTGATTTTTCTTCCAAACAAGACCTGCGCCGACTTTAAATCCTGCGTCCTCGTATGCGTCGTGAAAAATTCGCGCTTTCGCCGTCGCATAAAAAACATAAATTGACGCGTCTTTTGCCATTGCAGAATTAAAATTTTTGAACGCTGACATTAAAAATTTATAACCGTCCGCGTCGTTTAAGTCGTCGTTTGAAATTTTGCCGGACGAACTTTCCAAATTTACAAAGTACGGCGGATCTGTACAAACCAAATTTACTTTTGTTTCGCCGAGAAGTTTTTCATAAATTTTCGCGTCAGTCGAATCGCCGCAAATTATTTTATGTTTGCCGAGCGTCCAAACGTCACCGACTTTTGAAATGCACGGCTTTTTTAATTCCTCGTCGATGTCAAAATTATCTTCCTCGACTTCAACATCGCCGCCGTTCAAATATTTTTCAATTTCAATGTCATCGAATCCGGCGAAAGAAATATCAAAATCCATTTCTTTGAGTGCTTCGAGTTCGATTTTTAAAAGTTCTTCGTCCCAACCTGCATCAAGCGCAAGTCTGTTGTCGGCTAAAATGTAGGCTTTTTTCTGAAGTTCATTCAAATGCTCAACGAATACGCAAGGAATTTCAGAAATATTTTCTGCTTTCGCCGCCATTACTCTTCCGTGTCCGGCGATTATTCCAAAATTTTCATCGATTAGCACAGGATTTATAAATCCGAACTCGCGGAGCGATGAACGCAATTTATTTATTTGTTCCGGCGAATGTGTCCGCGCATTGTTCGCGTATGGCACAAGTTTTTCAATCGCCACAAGTTGCATTTTTTCTGTTGTTTTTTGCATAATTTCACCTGCAAATAAAAAATCCGCTTTTCAGCGGAAGAAAATTTTTTTCAGTCGTTCACGTCAAGACCTTTGTGAAGTTTTTCCGTACACAGTTTTTGCAAGTTTAGTATATCACAGTCATAGGTGGTGACACAATATGACATCGATGTGACATCACGGGCGTTTCATAAATTTTTAAGCGGAAATGACATCAAGGAGCAGTTTGTCATTGAGAAGACAGGATAAAAGATTTTGCCTGATACTGCGTTTGCTTTTAATCTTAATCAAATATTTTTTGTGTAAAGCAATGGCGA
>JAFZMV010000138.1 GCA_017553205.1 Selenomonadaceae bacterium
TGGATTGTGGAACGTACTTTTGCGTGGTTGGAAAAGAATCGCCGTTTGTGGAAAAATTGTGAACGTAAACTTCACACTTCAATGCAGATGACTGTTCTGGCTTTACTTACTCTTATTCTCAAAAGATTTTAGACAGGTTCTAATATTTGTTCGATAGCGGGCAATCCGTTGTTCGCTTGGCACGGCAAAATACGTAACTATACTGAATTTTGTTCAAAACCCGTTAAGCAAGAAATTTTAGATTCAAATACAGATGATTCGCCGCTTTCAATGGATCTTACTTCCGAAGACGAAGGGCTTTCATTGCGTGTCGAATACAATGTTGGAAAATATTCTGATCAATTTATCGGCACGTTGGCAAAAACTTATGAAGAAATTCTCCGTCAACTTATGACTAAAACTTTTATTCGCGAGATTGACCCCTGTGCGACAGGAACGGATTTTGATGAATTTAAACAAACGGCATTTCCGGTAAAATTGTGTCCTGTTCACAAATTGTTCGAGGAGCAAGCGGTTCTTAATCCCGATAAACTTGCATTTGTGGCAGGCAGTGAACGATTGACTTATAGAGAACTGAATAAAATTTCCAATCGCCTGGCTAATTCTCTCATTGCAAAAAAAATTAGTCCCGACGATGTTGTTGGATTAGTTTTGCCAAGAACTTCAGCCGTACCCATTTGTGAATACGGAGTATGGAAAGCCGGCGGAGCGTTTTTGCCGATGACCGACGAATATCCTGACGACAGAATTGATGTTTGTCTGTGTGATGCCGGTTGTAAATTTTGCATTACAACCAATGATGTACTCAAAAATCGACGCGAACTTTTTTCTGATGATAAGCCTTACAAAGTTATGATTTTTGTCTTTCGGAATTTATCGCCAAAGAAAAAATTGCAGAGATTGAAATTTGCGACTCGACAGAGCTGACACGTCTGAATAATTTTAATCAAACAAATGTTGATTACGATAAATCGCAAACTGTTATTTCTTTGTTTTACGACGCTGTAAAAAAATTTCCGAACAATACGGCAGTTATTTTTAAAGACAAAAAATTTTCCTATATTGAAGTTGATAGGATTTCAAATGACATTGCCGCCTACATTTTGAGCAAAAATATCGGCAAAGGCGATGTTGTATCAATTTTAATTCCGCGTGATGAATTTATGGCACTTGCTCCGCTCGGTGCGTTGAAGGCGGGTTGTGCCTATCAGCCACTTGATCCGACTTATCCTCCTGAACGCTTGAATTTTATGATAAAAGATTCAGCCGCAAAAATTTTAATCACGACGAAAAAACTGCGGAATTTAATTACAGATTTTGACGGAGAAATTTTACTTACTGATGAAATTCCGTCTGCAGAAAATTTCAAGCCGCAATATGTGAACTCGCCTGAAGATATTTTTGTTTTGCTTTATACAAGCGGTTCAACTGGAGTTCCAAAAGGTGTTCGACTTACTCACTCAAATTTGGTTTGCAATATCAACTGGCATAATCGCTATTACGATTTACAACCGGAAAATAGGTCTGCTTTATATGCCGGTTTCGGATTCGATATGCATATGTTTGATTTGTATTCGTCGCTGACTTGCGGTGCATCGATTTATATTTTACCTGATGAAATTCGCCTTGACCTTGACGGCATGAATAAATATTTTGAGAAAAATAATATCACTCATGCTTTTATGACTACGCAAGTCGGACATCAGTTTGCAAGCTATGTGGAAAATAATTCGCTGAAACATTTGACAGTCGCAGGAGAAAAACTTGTCACGCTCAAGCCGCCGAAAAATTTTATTTTACATAACGGCTACGGACCTTCCGAAACTACAATGTTAATTTCTATTTTCAAAGTCGATGGAGTTTATAAAAATATTCCAATCGGCAAGCCTTTGGACAATGTAAAACTTTATATTGTTGACGCAAACGGTCACAGAGTCCCGGTCGGAGCATTGGGTGAACTTTGGGCGGCAGGTTCACAAGTTGGAGTTGGTTATTTAAATCGTCCCGAAAAGACCGCTGAAGTTTTTATCAAAAATCCTTTTGACGGCGGAGAATATTCACGAGCATACAGGACGGGTGATATTGTTCGTTATCGTGCGGACGGAAATATTGAATTTATCGGCAGACGCGACGGACAAGTTAAAATTCGCGGATTTAGAATTGAACTTTCTGAAGTTGAGGCAGTCATCAGAGAATTTCCGAAAATTAAAGATGCAACGGTTTCGGCGTTTGATAATCCCAGCGGAGGAAAATTTGTTGCGGCGTATGTTGTCAGCGATGAAAAAATTTCTGTAGAAGAACTGAATAAATTTATTGCCGAAAGAAAACCGCCATACATGATTCCTGCAGTCACTACACAAATTGAAAAAATTCCGCTCAATCCCAACGGAAAAGTTAATCGTCGTGTTCTGCCCAAGCCTGAATTTAAACACAGCGAAAAAAATGAAATTGCCGCACCACTCAACATTTTGGAAAAAGATTTAAAAAATATTGCGGCTGAAATTCTCGGCACTGAAAATTTTGGCATTACCGATATTTTTGGCGAGCTTGGACTGACTTCAATTTCTGCGATTCGACTGGCAACAAAAATTTACAAAAAATATGATGTTCAAATTCAAGCAAGAAATTTAGTTTCAAACGGAACTATTCAAACCGTTGAAAATGAAATTTTACAAAAGTTCTTGAGTTCAGAAATTACGACGGAAATTGAAGTTGCAAAGCCCGCTGAAAAATTTTCTTGCCCGTTGACATTTGCTCAGCAGGGAGTTTATGCCGAGTGCCAAGCAAATCCCGACTCCACAATTTACAACGTGCCTTTCTATTTGAAATTTCCTGCCGAAATTACTGCCACCGAACTTGAAAAGGCTGTTCATATAGTCGTTGACGCTCACCCGTACATTTCCAGCAGATTTACTGTCAACAAAAATAATGACATTGTACAAGAACCGATTCCAAAATTTGCACTTGAAATTCCAATTCTTGAAATGAATAGTGATGATTTTGTCGCATATCGTGAAAAATTTGTACGTCCATTCAAACTTGACGCAGAGCCGTTAATAAGATTTGAAATTGTTCAGGCGGATTCGCTTTATTTGCTCATGGACATTCATCATTTGATAAGCGACGGCGTTTCAGTCAATATTTTCTTAAATCAGTTGTGCGACGTGTTGGACGGTAAGGAAATTGAGGCGGAAACTTACAGCTATTACGATTATGCCAGAGATGAGAAAATAAAACCTGATACCGAAAAATTTTTTGCAAGTCGTATGGCACTTTCAGAAGATTCAACGCAACTTTTGCCAGATGTCTACGATGAAAACCTTGAGCATAATGAATCAAATGTAGAAGTTTCAATCAACTTTGCAGAAGTTAAAGACTTCGCCAAAAAATTTGGTGTAACTCCTGCGTCAGTATGTTTGGCGGCATCTTACATTGTCTTTTCAAAATTTGTTTATGAAGATACCGTTACAATCGCAACAATTTCAAATGGTCGGAGTAATTTAAAAATCAATAATACAATGGGAATGTTCGTTAATACTTTGCCATTAGTTGAAACTGTTGACAATAAAGAAAAAATTTCAGACTTCATTCAGCGTGTTGCGAAAAATTTTGCTGATACCATTGCCCATGAAAATTATCCTTTTGCTCAAATTGCCTCAAAATATGATTTTCACCCAAATGTTTCTTTCACTTATCAGATCGGAATTACTGAAGAATTTAAAATTAAAAGCGGAATTGTAGAAATTAAAGACTTTGAATTAAACAAAGCAAAAATTCCTGTCGGCATTTACATTGTCGGCACAGAAGAAAATGCAAAAATTAAAGTAAATTATGATACAGCTTTATACCGTCGTGAAATGATGAAATTGCTGGCTGTTTGTTATAAAAATGTTTTGGAAGATTTGATTACAAAAGATACAATTTCAGAAATTAGTTTGACTGATAAAAATGAATGGCAAATTCTTGATTCGTATAATCGCACTTGGGATTTGAATTTTGATAAAAATGATACTGCAGTTTCAATATTCAAACGAAATGCGGCGACTTATCCCGACAAAATAGCGGCAGTTTATTGTGATAAATCTTACACTTATCGCGAACTTGACGAGTTGACCGATAAATTAGCGGCTAAAATTTATAAAAAAATGTGTACCGTCACCGGCAAAACAAATTTGGCAGAAGAAATTATTTCAATTATCATACCACGCAACGAAAATGTATTTATTCTGCCTCTTGCGGTTTTAAAAACAGGTTGTGCATATGAACCGCTTGACCCTGCATATCCTCCCGAACGCCTTAATTTTATGGTTAAAGATGCCGGTGCAAAATTATTGTTGGCTGATGATTCACTGTGCAATGTCGTAGACGAATATAAAGGCGAAGTGCTTACACTGAAAGAACTTTATAGTGCAGCTGATGAAAATTTAGAATTGCCTAATCCTTCACCGGAAAATCTTTTAATTGTGCTTTATACTTCAGGTTCAACAGGCATGCCTAAAGGTTGCCAAATTGAGCATAGAAATTTGGTAGCTTATGCACACGGCATAGAAAAAATGAATTTCTACACAAAAGACGATAAAATTGCGGCTTATGCGAGTTTCGGTTTTGATGTTAATATGTCGGACGTTTTCTGTACACTTTTAAACGGCGGAACGGTTCATCTTGTTCCCGATGAAGTCAGAATGAATCTTGACGCATTGGCAGATTATTTTGATAAAGTTGGAATTACTGCACTGGTACTTACTACTCAAGTCGGAGTGCAATTTTTACAAAATTATCCGAATCCGAAAACTTTAAAAATGTTGGTTATGGGCGGAGAAAAATTACCGCCTGTCAATCCTTCAGGTTTAAGTTATACCATAGTCAACGGCTATGGACCTACTGAAAATTGTTGCGGTGTGAGTATGTTCCCGATAAAAGAATGGGAAAAAAATATACCGATTGGCAGACCGTTCAGCACGATTAATGCTTATGTTTTGGATAAAGCAGGGCATCGTTTACCTTCAGGAGCGGCAGGAGAATTTTGTTTGTCAGGTCCGCAAGTTGCGAGAGGTTATCTCAATCGCCCAGATAAAACAGCTGAAGTATTTGAAAATTGTCCGTTTAATGATTTTCGTATGTACCATACGGGCGATATTGTGAGATACAGGCAAAACGGCGATGTTGAGTTTGTCGGACGTAAAGACGGACAAGTTAAAATTCGCGGATTTAGAATTGAAACTAAGGAAGTTGAGGCTGTCATTCGTACTTTTGAAAATATCAAAGATGTTACTGTGCAGGCTTACGACTACGAGAGTGGCGGAAAATATCTTGCAGCATTTTTCACAAGTGACAAGCAAATTGATATTGCGGCACTTACCAATTTTATCAAGAGTCAGAAACCTGCTTACATGGTACCGGTTGCATACATGCAAATTGACAAAATTCCGCTCACCATAAATCAAAAAGTTGACAAAAAAGCTCTGCCGAAACCAAATTTACAACGTGCTGAATATGTGGCACCTGCGAATAATCAGGAGGAAGATTTTTGCAATATTTTTGCAGAAGTACTCGGACTTGAAAAAGTCAGTGCGGAAGATGATTTCTTTGAGATTGGCGGCAGTTCAATTCTTGCAATGAAGGTTATTATTCTCGCAGGTAAAAAAGGTTACGGCATTGTTTATAATGATGTTTTCAGCAATACTACACCGCGACAGCTTGCAAAATTTGTCGGGGCTGAAACTGAGCAAAATATTGCTGTTATTGACTCTGACGACTTAATGCAAATTACTGAAATCGGCTCAGACGGATATGACTATTCGGCTATAAACAAATTGCTCGCCAAAAATACAATGGAAACTTTCACGGGCGGAGAGCGTCAAAATTTAGGTGACGTACTGCTTGCAGGTGCAACCGGCTATTTGGGTATTCATGTATTTAGAGAAATTTTAACAAGTACCGATTTAAAAATTTATTGTTTGGTTCGTGCAAAAGGTAATGAAAACGGCGAGCAACGTCTTAAATTATTATTGGCTCATTACTTCGGCAAAAATTATGCGGAACTTTTCGGCTCAAGAATTTTTGTTATTGAAGGTGATGTAACCGATTCACAGACACTCAATAACTTTGTACCGACTTCCGAAATGACTGTCATTAACTGTGCCGCATCTGTAAAACATTTTGCAAAGAATAACGAAATTGAACGCACCAATGTTAATTCTGTGAAAACTCTTGTCAGCTGGTGCAAGAAAAATTTTGCACGACTTGTACACATTTCAACCGGCAGTATTATCGGCAGTCGTAAAAACGGTATGCCGCCTAAAAATTATCAGTTCAATGAAAATGTACTTTTTGCCGGACAGAGTATCGACGACAATCAATATATTCACTCTAAATTTATGGCGGAACGTATCATTTACGAAGCAATTCTCAAAGACGGTCTTAATGCTAAAGTTTTACGAGTAGGAAATCTTGCACCGAGAGTCAGTGACGGAAAATTTCAAATTAACTTCAAAACCAATAATATCATGAATACTTTCCGTGCTTATAAAATTCTTGGCAAAGTCAGTTTTGAAATTCTTGCACAAGAAATGGAGTTTTCTCCGATTGATTCACTTGCAAAGGCGGTCTTAGCATTAGCGTCAACTCCTAAAGATTGCGTTTGTTTTATGCCGATGAATCCTCATCGTGCTTTGATTCAAGACGTAATTGGAGAAATTCAACAGGCGGGCTATGCAATGAAAATTGTATCGCAACAAGAAATGACAGAAACGTTGCAAGAGGCACTTTCCGAAGGCAAAAAGAGCGATGCACTTGTACCGCTTATGGCTTATGCAAAGAATAGCGGAACGGAAGGACTAGGACTTGACGCAGTAAACACAAATTATACTTTGCAAGTACTTTATAGATTAGGTTTTCAATGGTCAGAAACGGGATCTTTGTATATCAAACAATTTATAACAAAGTTAAAGGAGCTGGACTTTTTTGAAGAATAACGAATTTGAATTTATTCACGAAAGGATAGCACGCTACGGTTTGGAAATGCCTACGCAAATTGCCGCACAAGATGACATCGGAGATATTTCCTACGGTGAACTTAATGCAAAGTGTAATTTTCTTGCCAATAAATTAAAAAATCTTGGAATTACTGAAAACGATGTTGTTGCGGTATATGTTCCTTATACAAAAGATATTGCGGTAAGTGCTGTTGCCGTGTGGAAAATTGGCGGAGTATTCATGCCGCTGGACGATGCCTATCCTGTTGATCGACTGGAATATATGCTGGAAAATTCTGAGGCATCAGCATTGTTTACTTGCCGCAGTTTGTGGGAAATGAAAAAACTTAATTTTCCTAATGAAAAAATTATTTTTTTGGACGACCCGGCAGAAGAAGTTGAAATTTGTGTTGAAGTGCCGAAAATTACAAAAGATTCTCCTGCGATGTTAATTTATACTTCAGGAACAACCGGGCGACCTAAAGGCGTTATTCACAAATACGGAATTTTTTCTCACTTAACCGACTGGATAAATGATGAAGTTCCCGTAAATTCTTCAATCCGCACAGCAATTTTAACGAGATTTACTTTTATGGGGACAACAATTTTTTTATTCGGAACGCTTTTTAACGGCGGGACAACATTTTTTGCACCAAAATCTGCAAGAATGGATATAGAATATCTCCATAAATTTCTGCGTCAAAAAAAAATTACGCATGCCTTTATGTCATCAGGACTTGCGATAATACTTGCGGAAGACTACGACATAACAGGAATAAATATTTTTGCAGGCGGAGAAAAACTTAGAAATTTTAAAGCACATTCTAAAAATTCTTATCTTTGGAATACTTACGGATCAACCGAAGTCAGTGCGGTATTTACTTCAAAAATATTTGGAAATGAAAATCCAATACCTATCGGAACACATAAAGCGGATACAAAATCGATTTTAGTTGATGAAAATTTTAATTTGGTAAATGAAGGAGAAACCGGCGAACTTCTTATTTCAAATGACTATATGTCTACACAATATTTAAAACTTCCCGACATGACTGCTGAAAAATGGATTGAACTTAACGGACGGTTATGGTATCGGACGGGAGATCGAGTCAAAATTTCGTCGGAAGGTTTATATTACTGTTTGGGCAGAATTGATAATATGGTAAAGTTGCGTGGTTTTCGTATTGAAACGGGTGAAGTAGAAACTCAAATTTCCAATGCCGTCAAGGAAATGAATCGCAATGACGTGAAAGATATTGTCGTTACTCTTAAAACTGTCAATAATGTTGATTATCTTGTTTGTTATTACGAATCGAAAAGCGAACTTGATACAAAAATTTTGACGGAAAAAATTTCAAAATATTTGGCTGATTATATGATTCCTGAATTTTGGGTAATGATGTCAGAAATGCCGAGAAATACCAACGGAAAAATTTTGCGGAAAGAATTACCTTTGCCCAAGCGTCAAACTTCACAAAAAAATGATTCTTACAGTGAAGTTTTGGTCAGAATTATATGGGCGGTTGAAGATGTAATTGGAAATATAGACGCTGCCTATCCTCACGATACTTTCACTTCACTTGGCGGCAATTCGCTTATGGCGATGAAACTTTCAATTTTGCTCAGGTCGCAAGGAATCAAAGTCAGTACCGCACAAATTTTGCAATTAAATGAGTTGCAGAAAATTGCCGATGCGGCAGAGATTGACTACTCAAAACTTTGGTCAGAGGAAAAATATTCAGAAATTGTCAAAGATTTTTCGTCACGTGGTGAAAATATCGAAAAAATTTTGCCACTGACCACCGAGCAAGACGAAAATTTTTTCAGACAAATTCTTCAACCGGATCAAAGCGGTTGTCGTGAAGTTTATATGATTGAGCTTGACAGTGTTATTGATGAAAAAGATTTACGGCAAGCACTTGACCGAGTAGCGATTGAAAATGAAAAAATTCGTGCCGCCGTAGTTTTTCATCACACTCCAGTTATTCAGCAAGCTGTCACTAACAGAAAAATCCCGTTGAAAGTTATAAACGTCGATTCGATTGATTATCAACAACTTAAAAGTTTTCGTCGTCAACTGCTAAATATTTCCGTTGATCCGCAAAAAAATTCTCTGCTGCAAGTCATTTGCGTAAACAGTGGCGAACAGAGTTTTATTTTCTTGTTGGCTTTTTGTATCATTTTTAACAAGTCTAATCTGTTCAAGTATTGCAAAGATTTACTTTCAGCATTGGAAGAAAAATATCCGAGTGATTTATCAATTCGCGAGTGGAAAGAAGTTTTCAGCGAAGAAATATTTGAATTGCAGCCGACTTCAACAGAAAATAAAACTACTTTCAAGCAAATGGCGAACTCCAAAATCACTGTCCCTCCTGAAATTTATATTTACTCGGAGAATATCAACCCGCAAATGGTTTTCGTTCACACCGGCAACAGCAGCGGCGAAGTTTATTATCGTCTTGCTGACAGAATAAAAAAATATATTTCTTTCGCCGTAATCGAGCCTTTCAATCTTTATCACCCGAAAGAGGCAACTTACGGAATTAAAAATATTGCCGCAAGATACGTTCAGACTTTGAAACGTCATCAGCCGAAGGGTCCTTATATAATCGGCGGTTGGTGTTACGGCGGAGTTGTTGCTCATGAAATGGCTTGTCAACTTGAACAGGCAGGCGATAAAGTTCAACATCTTTTTATGCTTGATTCGCACGCAATAACAGACGAAACAATCAGAGAGCTGACTACAACAATGTTCGGCGAAACGAATCGGGAGTACTTCGAAACAAGTCCGCTTTTTAAAGACTTGCGTGAAAGCGGTATGTTGGAGGCAGTTGTCAATAATTTCTTCCACGTTTCTCAAGATATGGCTACTCACATTCCGTCTTATTTTCATGGCAGTGTGACTTATTTCAAGCCTGAAGAAGTTCCTGCCAATCAAACCGAAAAATCTATTGCTTACTGGAAAAAAATGATGGAGTTTGAAGCTGGCGGCTTTGAAAATTTCTGTGACCGAAGTAAACTTAAAATTATTCATACTCCGCACGAACACGATTTAATGATGGACGACCCGTCACTTGATATTATTGTTCCGGAAATTTATCGTGTTACTATTGGCGATAAAAAATGACAAAATATTTTTTTGTTCCTGAATTGAAAGTCCGACTGACTTTACTTGACATTCGCAAATTAAAACCGTTTGCAGAAGAAATTTTACAATATCTTCCTGAAGAGCGTTATCAAAAAGCAATGAGTTATCGCCGTGAAGAGGATCGACTTCGCAGTATCGGTTCATCTTTTTTAATTATGCAGACTATCGGCAATCAAAAACTTCAATATGGCGAATATGGAAAACCTTTCGTTATCGGCAAAAATTTCAACGTATCTCACAGCGGAAATTATGTCGTGCTGGCTGAAAGTCAAAATCCTGTAGGCGTTGATATTGAGGAAATAGTCAGCGAATATCAATCGGAAATTGCAGAAGTAAGTTTAACTCAGCGAGAAAAAATTTGGGCGGGAGAATCTCCTCTCCGCTTTTTTATTTTGTGGACGAGAAAGGAAAGTCTGCTAAAATGTGCGGGAACAGGTTTTTTCATTGAACCGAATCAAATCGACGTGTTAAGCGACTCTGTTTTTTTCATGGAAAAATTTTATAAATTTTCCAGTGTTATATTCGACAATTATGTAATTTCAATCTCAAATATGATAAAGAAAATAAACATACCTCGTTGTGCTATTACTTAGAACCTGTCTAATATCTCAAAAAAACGCATTGTGACACGATGAAAAATTCATAAGAAAAGTTACTGGATTGTTATTGTGATGATACTCTATAAAAAAGTTTTTAGACAGTTTCTTAGGATTTGGTTTTGAAAACATTGCATTCATTGATGATGAAATACATATGCAGATAAAAAATGATTTAGAAAAACTTACACGTTCTGGGTATACAATGATTTGGTCTATGAATCAAATTCTGAACAAGATAACTCAGCTGGAAAGAAAGTGAGATTCGCAGTGTTAATACAGAAACTTTCTCTCCTTATAGAAACTGCTTTTTAGGGAAAAAGATTGTCATATTGGCTGGCGGACCTTCTGCTAAATATTATAGTCCTTTACAAGATGCAATTCACATTGGCTTGAATTTTGCATGGCAGAGAGAGGATATTTGTCTGGATTATCTTTTCACTCAGGACAGATGGCAAAATGAGCTTTCTGGTTTGAAAATGGAAGACGGTTTCGATAAAATCAAGCATAGAATTTTTGTCGGCAAGTGCATTGATAGTTATCCCAGACCAAATTATCCGGAAACCGTGACCATAAAGCAGACAAATATTCTGCGCTATTATCTGGACGAGTGCCCTGTACCTTTGAATCAAGTTATTCACCAAGACATTTGCTGTCATCCCATTAGATGCTTTGGTAGTGTTTCATTCGCCGCTCTTAGTTTTGCTTTGTTTACTTGTCCTAAAGAAATTTATCTCGTAGGCTTTGACACAGCTTCTTTTGGTAATCATTTTTACAATCATCCTGATCCTAAATATATTACTCCGACGACAAAAAATCCTAAAAATGTGATAAAATAAAGACATGGAAAGAATGAATTTAAAAAAAGTCGGTTATGAAATTCGTGAGTATGTTCGCACAAGAATAATTGACCTCAAAGAAAAAGGCTACGAAGTAA
>JAFZMV010000139.1 GCA_017553205.1 Selenomonadaceae bacterium
TGATGGAAAAACTAGATTGATGAGCAGATTAGTGAACGAAGTTCAACAACATGGGTTTGCATATTTTGATTGGAATATTTCTTCGGGAGATGCAGGCGGAGCAACAACTGCCGCGGCGGTTTATAATAATGTCGTAAGTCGACTTAATTATAGTAGCAACGTAGTTTTACAACATGATAATAAAAGTTTTTCGGTTGATGCGGTTGAAGATATTATAAAATATGGTTTGGAACATGGTTATATATTTGATAAATTAAGCGCATCATCATTCCAAGCGCATCATGGAGTAAATAATTAAATGAAAAAAATTATTGGCGTTTTCGATTCTGGAATTGGCGGACTAACAATTTTGGATGAGTTAAAAAATATTTTGCCGAATGAAAATTATTTTTATTTTGGCGATTCGAAAAATAATCCATATGGCCAAAAGACGGACGAAGAACTTGAGAAAATTGTTGACGAGATTGTAAAAGATTTAATTAAACGCGGAGCAAAAATAATTGTCGTGGCTTGTAACACGGCGACGGCAAAATGTATTGAGAGTTTAAGAAAGAAGTTTCCGGAAATGATTTTTGTTGGGACTGAGCCAGCCGTAAAACTTGCTTGCGAGATGGACTACAAAAATATTTTAGTTTTAGCAACACCCGGAACGATTCAATCGGAAAGAGTCGAAGAATTAGTTTTGAAAAATAAAAAACCGGAACAAAATATAAAATTGTTTGCTTGTCCTGGGCTTGCGGATGCGATCGAAACGAAAGACGAAGAAAAAATAAAATTAAAACTTTCTGAACTTTTTGATAATTTAGAAAAAGATTTTGATGCGGTCGTTTTAGGCTGTACGCATTATTCGCATATTAAAAATGAACTCTCCGAAATTTTTCCAAAAGCAAAATTAATTGACGGCAATAAAAACATTGCGAAGCAAGTTCAAAAAGTTCTTCAAGAAAATAATTTATTAAACGAAAGTGAAGAAAAAGGAAAAATTGAAATTATTTTTTCAGGCGATAGTAAATAGACGGAGCAAAACGAATTTTTGCAAGTTTTTCTTGGGCGGATTTTTCGAATTTAATAAGATTTTTTGCACCAAAAATTTTCTTTAAAGTCGTGCTGCGGAAATTTGAAACAGACAAAACTTTTTCAACTTTAAAGCCAGTTTTCTCAAAAAGTTCTTCAACATATTTTGGATGATAGTTAATCATGTTTGTTTCTTTTTGATTCGAAGGTTTTAAGTCGAAAGGATTAACGTCGGATTTTTTGAACCAATAGCGGAACATTTTTGGAAGAGTCTTTTTGTTTGCAACTTCAATAACAAAAACTCCTTTTGGCGCGAGAACACGATAGAATTCCTTCATCGCAGCTTCGAGATCTTTTAGATGGTGAGTAACACGAACCATCAACATCCCATCAAGCTCGCCGTCTTTAAACGGAAGTTTATAAATATCGCCGGCTTTAGTTTGGATTTTATCGCCATATTTTTTCTTCGCTTGAGCAAGCTCGGTTTTTGAATAATCAAAAATCGTAACGGTTTTTGCGCGATTTATATATTCGTCAGCAAGACGACCATAGCCGCCGCCAA
>JAFZMV010000140.1 GCA_017553205.1 Selenomonadaceae bacterium
ACGAGCGGAAGTAGCTCAGTGGTAGAGCACAACCTTGCCAAGGTTGGGGTCGCGAGTTCGAGCCTCGTTTTCCGCTCCAGTTGCTTAAAAGTATCTGATTAGCAGTTTGGTGTTTGACTCAATCGGACCCATAGCTCAGTTGGTTAGAGCAACCGGCTCATAACCGGTCGGTCCTTGGTTCAAGTCCAAGTGGGTCCACCACTTCATATTTGCTGATTGGAATTCTCATAAAGGCCTTGTAGCTCAGCTGGATTAGAGTATTTGACTACGAATCAAAGGGTCGGGGGTTCAAGTCCCTCCAAGGTCACCATATAAGTTGGGTAGGTGCCCGAGTGGTTAAAGGGGGCGGACTGTAAATCCGTTGCATTTGCTACGATGGTTCGAATCCATCCCTGCCCACCATTTGGAAATTTCAAGTCGTAGGCGTACGGCTTTGGTTATAAATAAAATCCCTTTCAAGTTTTTGAGAGGGGTTTTATTTTTGTGTCTAGAAAAAACTTTTTAAAAAAACTCCCGACGTTTTTTACTGCATCGGAAGTTTTTTTTTATTCGTTCATCGGCGGTCCCGGCATGTTTCTGTCGGGTGGTGGCGGCGGTGACTTTTCATAATTTGGGATTTTGTTTTTTTGTGAATCGTCAGGCATTACTGACTCGCGAAACTTAGACCAGAATTCTGAATTGTCATTCGCCGGCATATCCGTAAAATTTTTTTCTGTAAACTGGAGTTCTTGATAATCCGAAAAATTTTTTTCGCCGTCCGAAGCTGATGAGAAATCGGCGGCACACAACGCACTTATAATGAGTAATGCGGATATTAAATTTTTCGCCGTCCTTCCCATACAACTCATTCCTTTAAAAAATATTTTGTAAAAATTATTCAGTGAAAATTCGGCGGACCGAAATTTTTTCGAGGTTGTGAACCTCTTCTGTCCGAAGTGACTGAAGGTCTGCTCGGTGTTGTCATCTTCGGCGGATTTTTCGGTTGCCTTTGAGTATACCTTGCAGGCGGTTGTTCTCTTTCATGTGGCAGATTGATTCTCCTCTGCGACGGTCTTTGAAGTTTATGACTGTCATTTCTGTGACGAATTCTGTCAGGCAGGATCGGCATAATCGGACTGGATCTCAGTTCTTGAAAATCCAATTTTAAATCGGATGCCTCAACATTCATATTTCCCATGAAAAGCAGACCAAAAACCATAAATGACACAAAAAATTTTTTTAGAAATTTCATAACAAACGCCCTTCAAATTTTTTTACCAGCCGTGATATGGAGGTGAATACCTCGGAGGTGGCGGTCTGTATCCCGGTGGAGGCGGCGTTGGAATAGGAGGACCATATTTCGGTGGAGGCGGTGCATACCTCGGTGGAGGTGGTGCATATCTCGGTGGAGGCGGTGCATATCTCGGTGGAGGCGGTGCATGTCTCGGTGGAGATGGCTTTTCATATTTCGGCGGGGTTTGTACCGGTGGCAAGTACGGTCTATTTTTCCAAGGATGCGAATCTAAATTTTTTCTGTCATCTGAAGAATTTAAATTTAAATCTTCGGATAAAGCAGGCAATAAAGTTTCGTCAAAATTTTCAGCCGCTTCAACTTTATCGAAACTGATTCCAAAATTCAAAACCCCGCAGACTGCCAGAGTCGCTAAGACTTTTTCAAACTTTCTCATTATAACACCTCTTTTCTTTTTTTATTTAAGAAAATATCTTTTACCATCTTGGACTCGGAATAGATGGAGGAGGAGGACCGTATTTCGGAGATGGCGGGCCGTAATTAGGAGTAGGAGGAGTTAACGGCGGAGGAGGACCCGGAGGACCATAACGTTCGGAAGAGCCACGATTGACAACAGGAGGTGGAACCGGAATAGGCGGAGGAACAGAGCCTCCGTTACGTCCGACTGCAGGAGCAGGCGGTTCGACAACTACACGAATTCCAATACCAAAAGGTACTTCGGAAGTATTCTGATTTACTGCAGAAACTACATTCAAATTTTCAGAAGTATTTTCGGCAGCTTCAACTCTATCAAAATTAAATCCGAAACCTACTGCTCCGCATACTGCTAAAGTCAGCAAACTTTTGGTAAATTTTTTCATCACATACACCTTCTTTTCAAATTTTTGTGAATCCTTAGATTCATCGTGCGTATTGTACAATTTTTTTTTTGGTTTGTCATTAGAGCAAGATTAAAATTCACGGGAGTTTTATAAATTTTTCCTTTAAACAAAAGAAACTGCCAAGTATTTTTCTCTAAAAAAAATTTACAATGAAAAATTTCTGAAGGAAATTACTTGCAAGGGAAGGAAATTTTTGTTATAAAAAGAATCACTAAACGCAAATTAAGAGAGATGAAAATTTTGAAGTTTGAACACAAAAGCGTAATGCTTAAAGAGGCGATCGAAATTCTTCAGCCGAAGCCCGACGGAATCTATTTGGACTGTACGCTTGGCGGCGGCGGTCATTCTCTCGAAATTGGAAAATGTTTAAATTCGGAGGGGATTTTAATCGGAATCGATCAAGATATTTCGGCAGTAAACGCGGCGAAAGAAAAATTGTCCGCACTGAAATGCAGAGTCGAAATTGTCCATGAAAATTTCAGCGGACTTGAAAAAGTTTTGGACGGTCTGAACGTCGAAAAAATTGACGGCGTAATTTTTGATTTGGGAGTTTCTTCTCATCAGATTGACACAGCTGAGCGGGGCTTTTCTTATATTCACAATGCACCGCTTGATATGAGAATGAATCAGGAGAAAAATTTTTCTGCGTATAATGTCGTCAACGAATATTCTGAAGAAGATTTGATAAAAATTTTCCATGAATACGGCGAAGAAAGATTTTCAAAAAAAATTGCCCGTGCCGTTGTGAAAGCTCGACCGATTGAAACCACCGGCGAACTTGTCGGAATTGTAGAAAATTCTGTTCCTCATACGAAAAACGGCGGACACCCCGCAAAAAGAATTTTTCAAGCGATAAGAATTGAAGTCAACAACGAACTTGAAATTTTAAGCAAGTCGATTGTTTCGGCGGTGAATCGTTTGAAAGTCGGCGGAAGAATTGCCGTTATAACTTTTCATTCGCTTGAGGACAGAATTGTTAAAAACACTTTTAAAAGTCTTGCACAAGATTGTATCTGCCCGAAAAATTTTCCTGTGTGTGTATGTGGTCACAAAGCCGAAATAAAAATTTTAGGCAAAACGAAAACTGCAACGAATGATGAATTAGATAAAAATCCGCGTGCGAAGTCAGCAAAACTTCGTTCAGCCGAAAAGTTAGGAGGATATTTATGAAACGTACGCCTGCACCAAAGTTGCAGACTAATAAAAAACGTGCTGTAGTCTATGAAAATTTTTCTGCAGAACAAAATGAACTGAGGATTATCAGCAAACGTCCGAAGTTAAATCATCTTTTGCGTTCTCGTTGCCGTGTTGCCTTTATTATTATTTCTGTTTTGGCGATGTTGGTTGTTATTCGCAGCGGTATAAATGCCAGTCGCGGTTATGCTCTTGTAGCAACTCAAAATCAAGCACAGGAATTGGAGCAGGAAAATGAGCGTCTGCGTGTTGAAATTGCAAAATTGAAATCGCCGGGACGAATCCGACAAATTGCAGAAGATGAACTGGGAATGGTTTTACCGAGAAAAATGTATTTTTCACACGAACACTGAAATAATGAGGAATGTGGAATGGGGAATGGGGAATTATAATTCCTAATTCCCAACTCCTAATTCCAAATTGAAGAAGGGGGTTTTTTTTATGAATTTGAATGACAATTTGAAAAAAGATTCGGAAGTTTTGGCGGCAATAGAAAATGAACTTAATCGCCAGCGTACCAAATTGGAGTTAATCGCGTCTGAAAATATTGTCAGTCGTGCAGTTATGGAGGCTCAGGGCAGTGTTTTAACAAACAAATATGCCGAAGGTTATCCGGGCAAAAGATATTATGGCGGCTGTGAATTTGTCGATGTTGTCGAACAGCTTGCCATTGACAGAGCAAAAAAACTTTTCAATGCAGAATATGCAAATGTTCAGCCCCATTCAGGAGCACAGGCAAATATGGCGGTGTTTTTCGCACTCTTGACTCCAGGCGATACAGTTTTGGGAATGAATTTGACTGACGGCGGACATTTAACTCATGGTTCTCCCGTCAATATGAGCGGAAAATATTTTAAAATTGTTCCTTACGGAGTAGCAAAAGAAACTGAAACCATCGACTACGACGAACTTGAAAAAATTGCCGTCGAAAATAAACCGAAACTTATTGTTGCAGGTGCGTCCGCTTATTCCAGAATTTTAGATTTTCCGAGATTTGCGGAAATTGCCAAAAAAGTCGGTGCGTATTTGATGGTTGATATGGCACATATCGCGGGACTTGTTGCGGCAGGACTTCACCCGAATCCGATGCCTTATGCCGATGTCGTCACGACTACTACTCATAAAACTTTACGCGGACCTCGTGGCGGTATGATTCTTTGCAAAGATGCAGAATTTGGCAAACAGTTTAATAAAGCGATTTTCCCCGGTATTCAAGGCGGCCCCCTCATGCATGTTATCGCGGCAAAAGCTGTCGCACTTGGTGAGGCTCTTCAACCTGAATTTAAAACCTATGCCGAACAAGTTGTCAAAAATGCAAGAGTTTTGGCTGATAAACTTACTGCGGACGGTTTCAGAATTGTTTCGGGCGGAACTGACAATCATTTGATGTTGGTTGACTTGACGAGCAAAAATATTACAGGCAAAATCGCACAAAATGTTTTAGATGAAGTAAATATCACTGCAAATAAAAATACTATTCCTTTTGAGCCGTTGAGTCCTTTTGTGACAAGCGGTTTAAGATTGGGAAGTCCTGCTCTTACTACTCGCGGCTTTAAAGAAGATGACATGGCGGAAGTCGCTGACATTATTGCACTTGTTCTCAATGATACTGAAAACGAAGATAAAAAATCTGAGGCAAGAAAACGCGTTGCCGCTCTCTGTGAAAAATACCCGCTCTACTAAAAATTTTTAAAAATCGAAAGGGGATACACAATGGCTTCAACTGAAATAAAAAATTTTGGGATAATCGGATGGCCTGTCGGTCATTCGCTTTCTCCTAAAATGTATCAGGCGGCTTTCAAATCTTCCGGTTTTCCGAATTACAATTATATTGCAATGCCTATTCAAGCAGGACGACTTATGTTGGCTGTGGACGGCTTGAAAGGATTGGACTTTCGCGGAATCAATGTAACTATCCCGCATAAAACACATATCATAAAATATTTGGATTCACTGGACGCTGACGCAAGAATTATCGGTGCTGTTAATACTGTCGTGAATGACGGCGGAATGTTGACAGGCTATAATACGGACGTTACCGGATTTTTGGCGGCTCTGGCTGAGGCTGATTTTATGCCTGAAGATTCAAACGCAGTTATTTTAGGTTCAGGCGGTGCGGCTCGTGCTGTTTTGTGGGGACTCTGCAAACGTAAGGCGGGTTACGTCACAATCGGTGCAAGAAATGCCGAAAAAGCAAAAAATCTTGCGGCAGATTTTAAACGGTATGGAAGTATTGAAGGCTATGACTGGCTGTCTGAAGAGTTTAAAGAAAATTTAAAAACGGCGGATATTTTAATCAATGCTACTCCGCTAGGTATGTATCCTGATGTTATTTCTATGCCGCCCGTTGACTTGAAACTTTTGCCTGAAGGTGCGTTGGTTTATGACATTGTTTACAATCCCGCGAAAACAAAACTGCTTGCAGAGGCTGAAAAACTTGGTTTCCCGACTTTAAGCGGAATGTCAATGTTGCTTTTGCAGGGAAAAGAATCTTACAGACTTTTCACTGGCGAAAATCCTGATGTTGACATTATGTGGCGAATTTTAAAACAGGAATTGAAATTAAAATAGGAGGAAAATTTTTTGTGGACATTGTCCCTATAATATTTCAAATTTTTTTAGTATTTTTTTTGGTAGCGATGAACGGTTTTTTTGTTGCAGCAGAATTTTGTTGTGTGAGAATGCGTCCTTCAAGATTGGAAACATTAATACAGGAAGGCAACAACCGTGCAGTTTATGCAAAAAAATTAACTGATGAACTTGATGAGGCTTTGTCGGTCACTCAGCTTGGGATAACTTTGGCATCTCTCGGACTGGGCTGGATCGGTGAACCTTTTGTTGCTGAATTGATTCTGCCTGTAACTCAATCTTTAGGATTTAATGATGCGGTAGGTCATACAATTTCTTTTGCACTGGCTTTTACGATGATAACGGCTCTGCATATAATTTTGGGGGAACTTACACCAAAGTCTATGGCGATAACCAATACAGAAAAAATTTTGTTGAATATCGCGATACCGATGTTAATTTTTTGGAAAATCATGTATCCTTTCGTAGTAGCCTTGAATTTTGCGGCAAGTTTTGTTGCTCATCATCTCGGCTTAAAAAACGACGGAGAGGGAGAAGTTGCACATAATCCCGACGAAATTCGACTTCTTATGGAAGAAAGTCATAAACAAGGATTGGTTGACGATACGGAAGTTGATCTTGTGGATAACGTTTTTGATTTTACTGAATTAAGCGTTCGTGAAATTATGGTTCCGCGAACTGACATGGTTTGCCTTTATACTGATAAAAGCTACGAAGAAAATTTAAAAACCATGCTTGAAGAGCAGATGACGCGTTATCCTATCTGCGACGAAGATAAAGACCATATAATTGGTTTTCTGCATGTAAAAGATTTGGTCGGCTGGAGAATGGAAGGCAATACTCAGACTTCTATTGACTTTGAGAAATTCATGCGAAAAGTTTTATTTGTTCCGGAAAGCATGGACGTTACAGTACTTTTAAAAATGATGCAGAAAAAAAGATCTATGCTGGCGATTGTCGTTGACGAATACGGCGGGACTGCAGGAATGGTCACTATTGAAGATATTATTGAGGAAATTGTCGGCGATATTAAAGACGAATTTGACGGCGAAGAACGAGCTGAAATTGAAAAAAGCGGTGACAATCTTTTTTCAGTTGACGCAAAACTTTTACTCGAAAAATTGAAAGATGAATTTAAAATAGATATTAAAGATGACGATGTTGAAACGATCGGCGGTTGGCTGTCAAACAGAGTCGGCAGCGAGCCTAAAGTCGGGCAGTCCGAATCTTATAACGGAAGTTTATTTTATGTTGAGGAAGTGGACGGCATAAGAATTTTGAGAGTGTTAGTCCGTCCCGCTAAAAAAGCCGAACCGGTCAAAGAAGAAGAATGAAATATTTTGAGAGAATAAAAAATTTTTTTCGTGAAGATTTTTCTGATGTTGTGGGAATTTACCATGACGGAGAGAAAATTTTTTTTGCCCGCTCCACTCATAAAATTGAACCGGACGAAGTAAATTTTGAAATTTCTTTTGCCGATGACATTCCGCCGATTGAACAACTTGCGGAAAAAATTTCTTTAACTCTGAATCAACGCGGCTGGACAAATTCTAAAGTCGGCTTGTGCTTGAATGATGACGACGTTATTATTTTCCGCACGAACTTTGAAAATATTCCGCAGAGTGAAATTTATTCTGCCGTGAAAACTTGGGCGACGGCTCAAACGGGAAAAAATTCTTCCTGCGATTTTGTGGAGATTGACGGCGAAATTTGGGCGGAAACTCTTTCAGAAAATATTGTTAAAGAATATATTTCGGCGTTTGAAAAAAATTCTGTGAACTTGTGTGCATTGACTGCAATGCCGAATTTTTCAGAGCCTGAAACTTTAATAAAAAATCATGAAAGAGCGGTTTTTGTCGCAGAAGTTCTATCGCAAAAAAAATCTCCGAATCTTATTTCAAAAAAAATTGGCGATTGGAACTTTAAAAAAATTTTCCTGACGACGGCAGGAATTTTTTTATTTTCGGCTTTGATAGTTTCCGCAAAACTTTTTTACGACTACAGGACGGCTGAAAATGAATTTAACGCGGTGCAAAAAATTTTGTCCGAACAAAGTGAAAATCTCGTTTTGAAAAAAGATTTGGACGCGAATATTTCCGAAATGAAAAAAATAAATTCCCTGCTCGAATCACAAGCAGAAAAATTTTCAAAATTAAATGTTCTGATTCATATCGGGAAAACTTCAAATAAAAATATTCTGCTGAAAAAAATAAACGCGACAGAAAATTTTGTTCAGATTGAAGGGACTGCCGAAAATTCCGACGCGGTTGAAAAATATCTTCGCAGGCTGAAAAATTCTTCCGCAGGAAATGTAAAACTTGAAAATACTTCGACTGCGGACGACGGCGGAATAAATTTCACGATGAAAATAAATTTTGGTGGATAAATGAACAGACGATTTTTTATAAAATTTTTGTTGAGTTTGGGACTTGGTGCATATTTTCCTAAACTCACAGAGGCGGCACGCTTTGAAAATCTGCACTACCCGCAGGATAATTATAAACCTCTCCGCTCGGTGAAATTTTTGCGGCAGATTGTCACAAGTGATTCGCGGACTTCAAGAACTTTAATGTGGCAATCTGATAAAGAAATAGCAAATATTCAGCTGGAATATATTTTAGTCGGCGAAGAAAATGCAAATTTCGGCGATGTCGGCTACAAATATTTTGAACAGAGCGGGGAAGGAACTTTTATTTATTTTTGCAGACTGGAAAATTTAAAGCCGGAAAGTTTTTATCGTTTCAGAATTATTTCTGATGAGCGGGCGACTTCTTGGCAGAATTTAAAAACTGCGGGGCAGAATAAATTTCAAATGCTGGTTTTCAGTGATTCACAGTGTGAAAATTATAATGTTTGGCAGAAAGTTGCCGATACCGCAAATAAAAATTTTCCTGACGCTGAAATTTTTACGGTGAACGGGGATATTGTTGACAACGGGCAAGCACCTTATCAGTGGCGACATTGGTATACGGCGGCGGCTCTGCTTTTGTCTGAAAAAATTTTCGCACCTGTCATGGGAAATCATGAGTGTTACGGCTTGGACTGGCTGAACTGTCTGCCCGAAGGTTATTTGAATAATTTTATTCTGCCGACTAATGACGAGAAAAATTTTGAAGGATATTTTTATTCTTTCGATTATGGAGCGGCACATTTTTTTATTCTGAACACGCAGTTTGATGAATTGGATAATTTTCAGCCGAAATTAAAAGACGCACAAAATTATTTTTTCCGCCGTGATTCTGCAAACAATAACCGCGTTTGGAAAATTGTTTTAATGCACAAAGATATTTTTGACTACGCACAAGATAAATTTAATGACATCGCGGAAATTTTCATGCCGCTCTTTGACGAATTGGAAATTGATTTAGTTTTTACGGGACATTTGCACACTTACAGGAACAGAGGAAAAATTTTTGCACAAAAAAAATCTCCCAACGGCACTACTTATATTTTGTGCGGACGTTCAGGAGATCAAAAATATGTTGAGCCGAATTCTGAAATTGATGACGTTACCGCACCGAATCTCATAACCGAGCCCGAATCATTTATAACATTAGACGTTGACGAAAAAATTTTGACGCTGACTTGTCAAACTGTTGACGGTGAAATTTTGGATAAATTTACTTTGCAGAAACTCCGCTGACTTTTGCCCAAGAATCTTTCAAACCTACGACACGATTGAAAACTAATTTTTCGGGAGTGGTGTCATAATCAACTACAAAATATCCAAGACGCAAAAATTGATAATGAGTTCCCGCCGCAGTAAATTTTACGCTGGGTTCAACTAAAGCATTTTCAATCACTATTAAAGATTTCGGATTTATTGCGGCGATAAAATCTTCAGGCAAATTTCCTTTTTCGTCCGTCGTCAAAAGATAATCATATAATCTGACTTCGGCTTTAATTGCATGTTCAGCACTTACCCAATGAATAGTGCCTTTGATTTTTCTGTTGGCAGTTTCTCCGCCTGATTTTGAAGTTTTATCAATCGTGCAATGGAGTTCCAAAATATTTCCGTCCGAATCTTTTATAACTTCTTCGCACTTGATAATATAAGCGTGTTTCAGTCGAACTTCTCCGCCCGGTTTCAGTCTGAAAAATTTTTTGGGAGCGTCTTCCATAAAGTCATCACGTTCAATAAAAATTTCTCTCGTGAAAGGAACATAACGACTGCCGCCCAATGTCGGGTGATTTTCTGCAGTCAAATATTCTGTCGTGCCTTCTTCAACATTCGTCAAAACAACTTTCAACGGATTTAAAACCGCCATGATTCTGTTTGCCGTGTTGTTCAAGTCTTCGCGGACGCAGTGTTCAAGCATGGCAACATCAACAACGCTGTTACTTTTTGCAACTCCGATTTCGTTGCAGAAATTTTTTATTGCGGCAGGTGTAAAACCTCTTCTTCTCATTCCTGAAAGAGTCGGCATGCGGGGATCGTCCCAGCCTCTGACATGATTTTCTTCAACAAGCTGACGAAGTTTTCTTTTGCTGGTGATTGTGTTTGTTAAATCCAGTCTGGCAAATTCAATCTGACGCGGACGGGAATTGACATCAAAGCCCAACGAATCCAAAAGCCAATCATAAAACGGGCGGTGATCTTCAAATTCCAAAGTGCAGACAGAATGAGTAATATTTTCTATTGCGTCTTCAAGAGGGTGAGCAAAGTCGTACATAGGATAAATTAACCACTTGTCGCCCGTGTGATGGTGATGAGTTCTTGAAATTCTGTAAATAACAGGATCACGCATATTTATATTAGGCGATGCCATGTCAATTTTAGCTCGCAAAACTTTTTCGCCGTCAGAAAATTCTCCGTTTTTCATTCTCTCGAACAAATTTAAATTTTCTTCAATGCTGCGATTTCTGAAAGGGCTTTCTTTTCCGGGTTCTGTTAAAGTTCCGCGAAGATTTTTTATTTCTTCCGCAGATAAGTCATCAACATAAGCCAAGCCGCGTTTGATAAGTTCAACGGCAAATTCATAAAATTTGTCAAAATAATCCGATGCAAAAAATTTTCTGTCGCCCCAATCAAATCCAAGCCATTTGATATCCTCTTGAATTGAATCAACATATTCGACATCTTCTTTTGTGGGGTTGGTGTCGTCAAAACGCAAATTACAAAGTCCGTGATTATAATTCGCAAGTCCGAAATCTAAGCAAATTGCTTTTGCATGACCAATATGCAAATAGCCGTTCGGTTCAGGCGGAAAACGTGTATGAATACCTTCAGAATATTTTCCTGCTTTTAAATCGTTTTCAATTTCCTGCTGTATAAAATTCACCATAAAAATTTTTTTCTCCCTTCATTTTTTGAAAATGCGTTTCAAGAATCAATATCGACGTAAGAACCTTCAGAAATTTTTTCCGAGTAAGGATTTTCAACAGGCTGACTCATTTCGGTATGAGTTACTCCTCCCGCTACAAAAACTCTTCCACATTCCGGACAAATATCATTGTGCAGAGTTACAGAAACGCTTTTAACTTCGCCTTCTCCGTTTCTTTCTTTTTCGTAAGCGTTGGCAACGTGTTCATGTTCGTGCCCAAGAACAACTGAGGCGGCAATACTTTGAGGAATTTTTGACGGAGTTTTAAAAGAGACGTCATTTTCATTTGAGCCGTCTTGATAAGTTCTGTTCGCACAAGTTTCACATTCGGCGGGAGAAGATTTTTTTCCGGCGGCTTTATGAGTAGACGCACCGGGATTTAAAATAACGCCGTGAGTATTTCCCGCCGCATCAGTTTTATCATCTTTTTCAAAAAGATTGAAATTTATCGGAGAGTAAGTATTTTCTTTTTTATCCTGAAAAATTTTGCTGAGTTCTTCCGAAACATTTTTATTTTGTCTTTCGTTTTGCTGAAAATTTTCTTCAGTCGGAGAAAAATTTTTTCTGTTGGAATTTTGATAAAAATTTTTCACAGCCGAAGAATTTTCAAAACCGTAAATCCCGTTCATCAAAATACACCTCCATGTTTTATTTTCGATAAAAAGATTTTACAAAAAGCTAACTTCTAACTCCTAGCCCCTAATTCCTAAAACTTTTTACTGATCTATGACTGACCATTCGTACTCAAACGTATAATACTTGCAGGCAGGAGTTTGATCCCAATTTTCTTCAATTCTTTTCGTAACTTGAACAACATCACGATAAGCATCAGCATTTGTAAGCAGTACAAAAAATTGATTTTTGCCGTTTTGAGTAATAACGTCGCCTTTGCGGAGAGTTTTTCTGATAACCGTAAAAAATTCGTCGTTTGCGTCAGTGAGATTATAATTTCCCTCTTTGTGACGTTCCAAAGAAAAAATCAAAAGACAAGTATTTTTCGCATAATTTCCGCGAGTACGTTTTAAAAATCTGTAAATTGTGCGGAAACTTGCAAACGGCAAAACAAATGCTCCCTCTTCAATATTTCTTTCGCCGAGAACCATTTCAATTTGATCTATGCGGGCAATTTCCGTTGAATTATCTTCAACAGGAGTATCTTCACGAAGAATATTATAACCGTGCTTGCCGTTCTGTTTTACAGTATAAAGAGCCTTGTCAGCTTTTTTATAAAGTTCGGAAAAAACATTTCCGCTATGAGGAACAAATACGCAACCGATTGACGCACCAAGAGGAATATTCATATCTTCGCCCATCAATTTTTTTGCAGCCTCTGTAATCCTTTCATTGATAAATGTTGCCTTGTGTGCGATTGTGTCTTCGTCGTGAACTCCTTTGCAGAAGGCAATAAATTCATCGCCGCCCATTCTTCCCAAAATATCGCCGGGACGAAAAGCCGAGCGAAGAATATCTGCGAAACTCACCAAAACTTTATCGCCCATATTATGCCCGTAAATATCGTTGACAAGTTTGAAACTGTCTAAGTCAATCATCATCAAAGCACCGATTACAGATTTGCAAACTTTAGTGAGTTCAGCCTCTGACGACGCTTTATTTAATAAATCTGTCAA
Organism: Selenomonadaceae bacterium; assembly: GCA_017553205.1. Lineage (GTDB taxonomy): Bacteria > Bacillota > Negativicutes > Selenomonadales > Selenomonadaceae > Quinella. Next base: position 12,848 of record JAFZMV010000140.1, read on the forward strand.
AGCATCAATCGTCGAAGTTTTTTTCAAGCCCTGAATTTGTTCGACAGTTTGAAGAATATTTCCGACACGGCGGAGCAAAACATCAGGGCGGAAAGGTTTTCTGATAAAGTCCATTGCTCCGTTGTCAAAGCCTTTGCTTTCGGTTTCTTCATCATGATCCGCAGTCATGAACATGAAAGGAATAATTTCATGATATTCTTCTTGAAGTGCCAGCTGAAGTTCATAACCTGACAGGCCCGGCATGCGTAAATCTGATAAAACCATGTCGGGTTTTTCTTTTCTGTAAATTTCCATTGCCTCAAGACCTGACGACGCACAGAAAGTTTTATAAGTTCCCGACAACATATTTTCCGTCATCATCAGCGAAACTTCCATATCATCAACAATTAAAATTTTTTTCATTCTTCTCTGCAACTCCTTTCAATGTAGACAAAAACTCTAAATTTTTTTGAAAAAAAAACGCCGACTAACGAGAAGAAAATTTTTACAGTCAGCTTTTATATTTTACAGTTTTTCTGTACTATATTTTTATTACTAAATCGGTTCAGGAATTTTTTCGACAGCTTTTGACAGTTCCAATCTTACATCAGAAATTTTTTTCGCAAGGTCTAACATCGGATCAGATTTTTCTTCTTCTTCCGCTTTTACTTTGTCGATAATTTCTTGAAGTTCTGCCGCCGTCAAAGTTTCCTTCTCCATCAAAGCCTGTGCAATTAAATCAAGTTCACGCCTGTGAGTGTTGATAATTTCGCGGCAGGACTCGTAAGCCTCCGCCAAATATTTGTGGACTTCTTTATCAATTTCGCTTGCAACTTCTTCAGAATAATTTCTTTGATTCTGTCCAATTAAATATTGTTGCGGCTGTTCGTTTCCGTAAGCAACAGGACCCAAAACATCACTCATGCCATATTGCATAATCATAGAGCGAACAATTTTACTTGCCTGTTGAATATCCTGCGACGCACCTGTTGAAATTTCATTCAAGACAATTTCTTCGGCAACGCGTCCGCCCATTGCAACTTTCAACTTGTCAAGAAGTTCTGAACGAGTTGCATAATTTCTGTCCTCTTTCGGGAGCATTAGAGTATAACCGCCTGCACGACCTCTGGGAATTATCGTAACTTTATGAACGGGATCGGCATGTTTCAACATCATTCCGACAAGAGCATGTCCGCCTTCATGATAAGCGGTTAATTTTTTCTCTTCGTCATTCATGACTTTTGATTTTCTTTCAGGACCCGCCATAACTCTTTCGATAGATTCTTCCAGCTCAATCATATTTATTTCGCGTTTATTTCTTCTTGCCGCCAAAAGTGCCGCTTCATTGACAAGGTTGGCTAAATCTGCTCCCGTGAAACCCGGAGTTCTTCTAGCCAAAATTTCCATATCCGCATCGTTTGAAATAGGTTTTCCTTTTGAGTGGACTTTTAAAATTTCGACGCGACCTTTGACATCAGGTTTATCGACGACAATTTGTCTGTCAAATCTTCCGGGTCTTAACAAAGCATTATCCAGAATATCCGGGCGGTTGGTTGCCGCGATAATTATAATTCCCTCATTCGCCGCAAAACCGTCCATTTCAACAAGCAACTGATTTAAAGTTTGTTCGCGTTCATCATGTCCGCCGCTGAAACCTGCACCGCGTTGACGACCAACAGCATCAATTTCATCAATGAAGATTAAACATGGAGCGGTTTGTTTAGCGACTCTAAACATATCTCTTACTCTACCAGCACCGACACCGACAAACATTTCAACGAAGTCAGAACCGCTTATCGAAAAAAATGCAACTCCCGCCTCACCTGCAACAGCTTTTGCAAGTAAAGTTTTTCCTGTACCGGGAGGACCGAACAACAAAACACCTTTCGGAATTTTTGCTCCCAAGTCATTAAATTTTTTCGGGTGCTTTAAAAATTCTACAACTTCTTCAAGTTCTTCTTTTGCCTCATCAGCTCCCGCCACGTCGTTGAAAGTTACTTTGACCTTATCGCCGTTTGAAAGTCTTGCCCGACTTTTTCCGAAGGACATAACTTTACTGCCTGAACCTGTAGTTTGATTCATTATAAAGAACCATAAACCGACTAAAAGAAGTATCGGAAGTAATGAAGAAAGGAGCGTCATCCACCAAGGCGGCTCTTTTGGATTTTGTGCAATTATTTCTACGCCCTTCGCCTCCAATTTGCCGACAAGTGTTTCATCGCCTATAGGTTCATCAGGTGCGATTGTAGTAAATTCCGTACCGTCTTTTTTTACTGCTTTTATTGAATTTTTCGTTAAAGTAACCTTCGACACTTCGCCCGACTCAACTCTTTGCAGAAATTGAGAATAACTTGTTTCTTCAACTGTCTGAGGTTTTATTGAAAAATAATCATATGCAGTTATTGCGACAAATATCACCAGCAAATAAAAGCCGACATTTCGCAAAAAATTATTCAATAAATAACGCTCCTTTTTAAAATTTTAAATTCTTGTCATTTTATTTTGCATAAATACTGCGTTTCAAAATCCCGAGATACGGCAAATTTCTGTAATGCTGTGCAAAATCCAAACCGTAGCCGACAACAAACTCATCGGGAACTTCAAAGCCGCAATAATCAATTTCAACGTCAATTTTTCTGCGGGAAGGTTTATTCAAAAGTGTGCAAAGTTTAACACTTGCCGCACCTCTGCTCTTGAAATAAGTTACAAGATAATCCATTGTTGTGCCGGAGTCGATAATATCTTCAATCAAAAGAATATCGCGACCTTTAGGATCGTTGTCGATATTCTTCAAGATATTAACTTTGCCGCTGGTCTGAGCACTTGCATCGTAGCTGGACGCAATAAGAAAATCAAAATGTACGGGAATTGTCAAACGGCGGACAACATCAGTATAAAACATAACTGCACCGTTCAAAATTCCGACAGTCAACAAAGGTTTCTTAATGTCTTTGTAGTCTTCGCTGATCTGTTTGCTGAGTTCCTTAACGCGTTTGTCAATCTCCTCTTCAGTGTAGAGTACGCGTTCGATGAAATCTTCTTTGGTTTTCAATGTGACCAATCCTTTCTTTTATAGAAAAAAATTTTTTGTTATCGATAATTTTCCGCGTTTCAAAACTGCACGAAATTTTTTTGGCAGTTCAACGCCTGATAAATTTTCTGTCAAAACTTTTCGGACTCCTTCAAAATGTACAAAGCCGAAATCTTTTATACTGCCCGTTTCAAGTTCGACAAATTTTTTTATGACGGCTCGTTGTAAAGCGGGCTGAAGTTTTAAAAATTCTTTCTGCAAAAGTTCATGATTTTCGACGACTGCGGGAAAAATTTTTTCGACTTCCGAATTTATAAATTCAGTTTCTTCCGCCGAAATTTCCGCAAATCTGCAAAGCGTTTCCACAATCGCAGGATTAAAATTTTTTAACGTCGGCAAAAGCTCCAAGCGAATTTTATTTCTTGTCGCGTCCGTTTGAAAATTTGTTTTGTCGATTCTCGGAGAAAAATTTCTTTTTCTGCAGTATTCTTCAAGCTCAACTTTTTTGAACTTCAACAAGGGACGAATCAAAAGCCCGTAATCTTCAGTGACTGCAAAAAATTTCATAGCTGAAAGTCCCGCAGAACTTGCCCCGCGTAAAAATTTCATTAAAACTGTTTCCGCTTGATCGTCGGCATGATGAGCCAATGCTATCGTGTCAAAAATTTTTTTCAGTCGAACTTTATTCAAAAATTCATAACGTAAAATTCTCGCAGCAGTTTCAACAGAAATTTTATTTTCAGCAGAAAATTTTTTTACGTCGCCATGTTCGCAGAAAAATTCGACTCCCAAATTTTTGGCAAACTCTTCTACAAATTCCGCATCGGCTAAAGACTCTTCACCTCTCAAACCATGCTCATAATGAGCGATGCAAATTTCATTTTTGAATTTCTGCCTTGAACGGTTGAGTAAGTCGGCAAGTGCCAAAGAATCCGCCCCGCCTGAAACGGCAACAACAATTTTTCTGCCGTAAAAAATTTTTTCGTTTTGACAAAGATCAATGAACTTTTTCAGCAACAAAAATCACCTCCGCCGATCGGCAAAAGGTGTCAGTCCGACCGTCTTGAACCACGTCCGCCGCGTTTTGAATCGGTCTTTCTTTTTAAGTCGGTGAGTCTTTCGTCGCTGTCCTTCAAAAATTTTGACAGCTTGTCTTCAAACGACGCAGAAAGATTGCGATTAGGTTTAAAATCTCCGCGTCCTGAAAATTTTCCTTTCGGTGTGCGGTGCTGTTTCTCTGACTCTGCCGCAGGCGGCTTCATCTTTTTTAATGACAGCGCAATTTTTCCGTTAGCGTCGATATTTACAACTTTTGCTTGAACAGTCTGCCCGTTTTCCAAAAATTCGCTTACGTCGTTTACATATTCGTCAGCGACTTCCGAAATGTGAATCAAGCCGGATTGCCCGTCCCCAAACTCAACAAAAGCTCCAAATTTTGTAATGCGTGTAACTTTTCCTTCAACAACGCTGCCCAATTCGATGACCAAAATAGGATCCTCCCTAAAAGAAAAAATTTTTTTATAAAGCTAACGCGAAATTTGATAGGGCAACTCTCCTTGTTTAGCAAGCCCTAAATCCTCTCGTGCTAATCTTTCGATATTGTCTAAGTCTTGAAGTTCTTCGTATTCCTTGCGGAGTTTATCATTTTCAGCCTGTGCTTTTTCAAGTCTTTTATCTGCCAAATGCTGGCTTTCGCCGACATGTGATAAATGCACCTGCTGAGAAATTAAAACTGTACCGAAGTATGCAAAGACCAAGAACATGAAAACCGCGAACCAGTTAAAACTTTTCCGTTTCCTCATAAATCAGCCTCCTCGTTTAATTTTTGAAGAATAAAAATTTTTAATCGGAAACAATCTATCAAAAATTATTTATCTGACCACTGGAAATAATCTGTACCGACAATTTTTCTGAATACAGATTTGCAATAAGGACATTTAAAATGATCCATTGTGTTGCTGAAATCGGGACGACCGTTGACAATTTGAACAGGTCCCGCCTCAACAAAATCCATTCTTTCTCCGCAACGCGGGCAGGGACATTTTCCGTCGGATTCTCTTTTCAACTGAGTGGGCGGAATATCTCCCGTTGAGATAACTCGTTTAGGTTTTCTCTTCTCATTTTCTGGCAGATCAAAAACATCGTAATAACCTGAATTTAAAAGTTCGCGATAAAAAACTCCGCAACTGTCGCAGACATAACGCGGCAAAATAGCTGTCATATCAACTTTGCCGTCTCTCACAGTTAGCGTACCGCCCTCGACTTTCCGCAGACTTTGCCCACAAGTCGGACAAGTGAAATTGTTTTCGGAGTTTTTTTGAAGTCTTGTTACTGCCATCTTATTACCACCAAAACATTTATTAAAATTTTTTCGGCTGAACCTAAACGGTCGAAAATTTTTCCTGCTAATTCAACAAGCCATATAATTTTTCCTGCCCAAATTATAAAGTTTTTCACTTTGAACAGATTTTGAAGAAAAAAATTTTTTCTGCCAAAAATCTTCGTATAAAATTAAAAAATTTTCTGCAAACTTTAGAGGAAAATTTTTTGAATGATAGAATAAATTTTCACAAAATTTTTTGGAAGGAGCGGAAATTATGTCAATCAACACTTCGGGTTTTGGAACATATGACATTCGCGGAAAATATCCTGAAAGCATAAATCAAGAACTTGCTTACAGAGTCGGAAGAGTTTTCCCTGAACTTTTCAACGCAAAAAAAGTTGCCATAGGTCATGACATTCGTCTTTCAAGTCCTACCATCAGCGACGCACTTGCCAGAGGACTTACTGAGGCGGGTTGTGATGTTTTTGATTTGGGACAGTGCGGAACGGAAATGATTTATTTTGCGACGGGTTTTAAAGAACTTGACGGCGGAATTATGATAACTGCTTCGCACAATCCGCAAGAATATAACGGCATGAAATTTGTCAAAAAAGAAGTGCGTCCAATTTCTTCAATCGACGGACTTTTTGACATAAAAAAAGCTGTTGAAGATGAAAGTCGCGATTGGTCACACAAAAAAGCAACGGGGACAATTTTTAAGATTGATATTATGCCTGATTATATTAAACGGCTGTTATCTTATGTTGACGTGAAAAATTTAAAGCCGTTTAAAGTTGTCATCAATACCGGCAACGGCTCGGCAGGTCCTATTATCAATGAACTTGAAAAATTTTTGCCGTTTGAAATTATAAAAATTCATAACGATACAAACGGATTTTTTCCAAACGGTGTGCCGAATCCTTTGTTGCATGATTCCCGTGCAGAAACTTCGGAGGCTGTCATAAAAAATAATGCGGTCTGCGGAATTGCTTTTGACGGAGATTTTGACAGATGTTTTCTTTTCGACGAGGAAGGAAAATTTATTGAGGGTTCTTACATGGTCGGTCTGCTCGCCGAAGTTTTTCTTGAAAAAAATCCCGGTGCTACAATAATTTGTGAGCCGCGTTCTTACTGGAATACTGCCGATATTGTGGAAAGTCTTGGCGGAAAATATGTTTTAAGCCGTTCAGGTCACCCGTTTATGAAAGCTGTTCTGCGTCAAGAAAACGGAATTTACGGTGGGGAACTTGCATCTCATCATTACTTCAGAGATTTTTACTACTGCGACAGCGGAATGATTCCATGGCTCATGATTTTGGAACTTCTCAGCCACAACAATAAAAAACTTTCTGAAATGATGGCTGAACGTTTGGAAACTCACCCTGTTTCCGGCGAAATAAATACAAAAGTTTCAAGCCTTGATAAAATTCAAGAAATTATGGACAAGATTGAAAATATTTACGGCAAAGACGGCAACAAACTTTATAAAATTGACGGACTTTGCATTGAGTTTGATAAATGGCGTTTCAGCCTTCGCGGTTCTCAAACTGAACCGTATATCCGTTTGAATGTTGAAACTCGCGGCGACAAAAAACTTATGGAAACTAAGCGCGATGAATTGCTTGCAATAATTCGCAGCTGAAATAAAAAAATTTTTCATGTATGAAAGGGGATTTTTTAAATGGCGTTGACTTTGAAATCCGGTTTTACTTTTGACTACGACAATCTTTTCGGCGAAGGAAAAGTTACTCAGGCTGATCTTGACTTTTACAAAGAGGATTTGAAAAAAGCCCATGAAGCTATGAAAGTCATGCGTGAAAGTGGCTTTATCAAGGCTCATCTTTCCAAAGACGGAACTCCCGAAAAAGTTTATTTCTCCAAACTTCCCTACATTACCGAAGAAAACGGAAAATTAAATCTCAATTCCCCCGCAAGCATTAAAAAACTTCATGACTTTACCGAACACCTCCGCAATAATATTGATGTTGTTGTTTCGCTCGGTATTGGCGGCTCTTTCTTGGGCAATAAAGTTTTGTTTGATGTTTTTGCCGGAGAATTTTGGAATACTCTTCCGAAAGAAAAACGTAACGGACTTCCGAAAGTTTATTTCAGCGGTCAAAATATCGACGCTCGCAGAACAGGCGATATTATCAATCATATTAAATCTATGGCGGACGTTACAAAATCTCATGAAAATCGCAAATTTAAAGTCTGCTTGATTTGTATTTCAAAATCCGGCGGAACTCTCGACACAATGAGTAATTTCATGGTTATGTACGACGCACTCACAAAAGCAGAAAATGTTGAAGTTGAAATTGTCGCCGTAACCGATCCGAATATGGAAAAGAAAACTCTGCTTAAACAAATGGCAGTTGATAAAGGCTGGCCTACTTTTGCAGTACCTGACGGAGTCGGCGGACGTTTCACCGTATTTTGTGAAGTCGGACTTTCTACCGCCGCAGTTATCGGCATGGATATTGAAAAATTCCTTGAAGGTGCAAGAGCGATGGACGAGGCTTGTCAAAATGATGACATTTGGCAGAATCCCGCAATGCTCAACGCCGCTTTGAAATTTGCCGCAAGCGAAAAACATGGCAGAAATATTGAAGTTATGATGCCTTACGGTGATTATTTAAAATCTTTGTCCGAATGGTATATCCAACTTCTTGCGGAATCTCTCGGAAAACAATTCGACAAAGACGGAAAAGAAGTTTGCTACGGTCGCACACCGCTTGTCGCAGTCGGAACAACTGACATGCACTCCCAGACTCAACAACATCAAGAAGGTTCGCTTGATAAAGTTGTTCAGTTTATTAAAGTTGAAAAATGGGCGAATGATTTAGTTATTCCGAATGTTTTCCCCGAATATCAGAAACTTGCAGACATTTCAGGCGTAACAATGAGCGGAGCTTTGGAAGTTGCCCGCCAGTCTAATGCCGACGCTTTGAAATCCAATAAGCGTTTTAATGCCTGCTTTACTCTCCCCGAACTCAACGAATATCATCTTGGAGAACTTTTGTATCTCTTGGCAATGTCCGTTGCTTACGAAGGCGAACTTTCAAATGTTGACGCTTTCAATCAACCGGGCGTTGAGGCTTATAAGAGAATTATGGGTCCGAAACTTCAAGAACTCAAAAAATCTATGAACGAATAATTTACGAAAATAAATTTTAAAAATTTCTTACTCGGCAAAAAAATTTTGTCGGGTATTTTTTTATTTGAAGGAAAAAATTTTTTTTCGCTGAAATTCTTCGCGGGTGAGAAAATTTGAGTGATAAAAATAATAAGAAAACTTTTGCAGAAAAAATTTCGGATCAATTTTTAAACGGGCTGATAGTTGTGATTCCGCCCGCGATAACTGCTTTTGCGGTTTATTGGCTGTTAAATTTAACGGAAGGAACAATAGTTCAATATCTGCCGATAAAATTTCCGGGCGTGGGACTTGTAACAATTCTGCTTTTCATTTGGATTGTGGGATTTATCAGCGGACATAATTTATCGCAAAAAATTATTCATATTTGCGAATTTATTTTGAGCAAAATTCCTGTCGTGAAATTTATTTACAGTTCAGTGAAACAATTTTCAAAGGCAATTTTTGAAACTGATTCTTCATTTCAAAAAGTTGTCCTCGTCCCTTATCATGAATCGCTGGCACTGGGATTTTTGATGAATAATGTTCCGCAAGCCGTTCGCGAAAAAATTGGGGAGGATTATGTTTGCGTTTTTATTCCTTGGAGTTTAAACATGACGAGCGGAAAAAATTTATTTGTAAAAAAATCCAAAGTTATTTATGTTGATATGAAATCTGAAGAGGCTCTGCAATTTTTATTGACTGCCGGAACAATTACAAGAAAATGAGCATTGAAAATCTCATAAAAAATTTTCTACGATATGAAAAAAGCTGACGAAAAATTATTCACAATTTTAAATAATTGACGAGAAAAAATTTTTATATTTGGAAAGGTCTTGATAAATTTTGGCAGAAGATAAGTTGAAACGCGGATTAAAAAACCGCCACCTGCAAATGATTGCATTAGGTACGGCAGTCGGCACGGGATTATTTTACGGCTCGACTTCAACTATTGCATTGGCGGGTCCCGCAGTTTCTTTGAGTTACTTACTCGGCGGAATAATAGTTTTTTTTATTATGCGAATGTTGGGCGAAATGTCAGTTGAAGAACCTGTAAGCGGTTCATTCAGTTATTACGCAAATAAATACTGGGGAAAATTTCCGGGATTTTTGGCGGGCTGGAATTATTGGTTTTTATACATTTTCGTGAGCATGGCGGAACTTTCTGCGGTGAGTATTTATGTTTCGTATTGGTTTCCGGACTTGCCGCAGTGGATAAGTTCTTTTATCTGTCTTGCAGTAATTACTCTGATAAATTTGATAACTGTCAGTGCGTACGGAGAAATTGAATTTTGGATGGCATTGATAAAAATTTCTGCAATAATTTTCATGATAATTTTGGGAAGTTACTATATTTTTACAGACCCTGAACCGTTCCCCGAAAATTTTTCAAATTTATGGATTCACGGCGGATTTTTTCCGAATGGAGCATGGGGACTTTGTCTTTCGTTTGTTCCGGTTATTTTTAGTTTTGGCGGCATTGAGTTAATAGGAATTACTGCGGGTGAGGCTGAAAATCCCGACAAAACTATCCCGCGAGCAATAAATCAAGTTATCTGGAGAATTTTAATTTTTTACGTCGGCACGATGATAGTATTGATGACTTTATGGCCCTGGAATGAAGTCGGAACAAAGGCAAGTCCTTTTGTTCAGATTTTTGAAAATGCAGGTTTTGCGGAAGCGGCAAATCTTTTAAATTTTGTAGTTTTAACTGCGGCAATCAGCGTTTATAATTCCGCGATTTATTCAAATTCAAGAATGTTATACGGCTTGGCGGAAAATTCAGCTGCACCAAAATTTTTCTCAAAACTTTCCGGCAGAAAAGTTCCTGTCAACGGAATTTTATTTTCTTCAGGAATAACTTTGGCGGTAGTAATTTTAAACTATCTTTTTCCAGGACAAATTTTCATGTATTTGATGTCAATCGTTACGGGAGCAGTTATAATCAGCTGGGCAATGATAATTTTGACGCATTTAAAATTCCGCGAACACTGCAGAAAAAATAATTTAGTTCCAAAATTCAAAGCGTTGTTTTTTCCGTTCGCAAATTATTTGTGTCTGGCTTTTATCGTCGGAATAATTTTGTTGATGTTGACAATGGAAGAAATGCGGATTGCTGTCATGCTTATGCCAATCTGGACAGGAATAATTTGGTTTTTCTACAAACAAAAAGTTCACGAAAAAAATTAAATCGTTGATAAAAATTTCTGCTTATGATAAATTTACCTCAAGAAAATTTTTTGAAGGAGGTAGTTATCAATGAAAAAATTGCTGTCGATTTTTGCGGCAGCTTTTTTTATTTTTGCGTCGAATGTAAATGCCGCTCCGATAAATATCAGAGTCAATAACGCGGATTTGCGTTCGGTGATAATGATCGCGGCAAATGCAGGAAATTTAAATATTGCTCTCGACGATTCAGTTAAAGGAAAAATTTCTATAAATATTTCGCATGTCGAACCTGAAAAAGCCCTAGAAATTATCGCGAAGACTGCAAATATTCAGCTGATAAAGGAAGGAAATATTTTTATTTTGACTTCCGAATTAAAATTGGTTGAACCTATGCAAAGTTATATTCTTCCGATTAAATACGGAAACGCAGAAATTTTAAGGAAAGCAATTTATAAAACTTTGGATTTTGAAGAAGAGCCTGTGTCTTTAAAAACCATGAAAGTTGAAGGAACTGACGGAACGACACGAACTTATAATTACGGCACGCAGAAAAAAATTTCTTCAAGCAGTGAAGATGATGACAAAGACTCGAGAGCAAAAAGAGTTTTTATAAATCCTGAAGTAAATGCTTTGATTTTGTTCGGCACTCAAACGGAATACGAGCGGGCTAAAGAACTTTTGAAAAATCTTGATGTAGAATTAAAACAAGTTTCAGTTGAGGCAAAAATTTTAGCGATTGATAAAAATGCCAGCAAAAATTTGGGCGTTGAGTGGATGTGGTCAACTGTTCCGCAATATCCTCAACGAGATATTGAGTATCATGAGCCGTCATATAATTCTAACGGAACTTTGAGAAATCCGGGATATTATGAAGAAACTTATACCCGCGAAACTAACGAAAGCACAGGACATGGAGTAATTCAATTTGGTCGCGGACCTTTGGGAATACCTTTTGAATTTTATTACGGTGCAAAAATTAACGCACTTGTTACAAACGGAAAAGCAAAAGTCTTGTCCCGCCCGAATGTCACGACGATTCAAGGACGTGAGGCAATTATAAATGTCGGCAGTTCTGTACCTGTTCCAAAAATCGAAACTACAAATTCAACATCAACAACTTCTATTGAATATCGCGACGCAGGAATTATTTTGAAGTACACGCCGCGAGTAAATATTGACGGAACAATTACGGCGACGATTCACACCGAAGTCAGTACGCCGCAATATATTGAAGATATGAAAGCCTACAGATTTAACACTCGTTCAGCTGATACAACTGTTACGGTTAAAGACGGTGAACCGATGGTTATAGGCGGGCTTATCGGTGCGGAAGAAAGTAAAACTGTCAGCAAAATTCCTTTTCTTGGTGACTTGCCGATTTTGGGAGCGTTATTCAGAAATCACAAAAACAGTAAATCAGAATCAGAGTTGATAATTTTTTTGACGGCTCATGTTTTGAAAGGTGCGGGAGGAAAATAATTTATGAAATTTTATCCAATTAATTTAAACGTGGAAAATAAAAAATGTGTCGTTGTCGGTGGCGGAAAAATTGCACTTGAAAAAATTTTGGGACTGATTGAGGCGGGAGCAAAAATTGAAGTTATTGCTCCAAAATTCTGCGAAGAAGTTGAAGAACTTGCCGCACAGAAAAAAATAAATTTGATTCGTGAAAAATATTCTGCAGAAAAAATTTCTGACGGAATTATTTTAATTGCCGCGACGAATGATTTTAAATTGAATCAAAAAATTTTATCGGACGGACGTGAAAAAAATTTTCTGGTGAATATCGTTGACAGTTTTGACGGAGATTTTACAGTTCCGTCAAGAATCAGGAGGGGAGATTTTTTACTGGCAATTTCAACCGGCGGAAAATCGCCGGGCTTTTCGCGTTTTGTTCGTCAAATGTTGGAAAAAGATTTTGACGAAAATTTTGCAGAGGGTGTAAAAATAATTTCAAAATATCGGCAAGACGTAAAAAAAATTCTCCCGACTTTTGAAGAGAGAATAAAATTTTGGCGGGAAGTTTTAACCGAAGAAGTTTGGGAAATGCTCAAAGTGGGAAAAATTTCAGAATTGGAAGAGCGAATACAATATTTTGCAGATCGTGCGGAATCGCATAGTTAAAAAAAACTCTCGTCAGTTTGGCGAGAGTTTTTTATGTGAAGGGTTCTTGGCAAATGTTTGGCTGACCTTTCGGAGTTCAACTTTTCGTCAGCACTTCCATTAAAAATTTATCTGTTTTATTTTGTGGAGTAAGTTACAAAATTATTTTCTTGCGTGAGATTTTCATAATTTACGGAAGAAATTTTTTCCAGTGAAGTCGGCGTTAAATTATTTTTCGTGATTTCGGAAAGATTATCAGATGAAACAAAATTATTTTCACCAAGAAGTGCAAGCGTTTTGGAACTACTGGAATAAGTTTTTGTTTCAAGAAATGAAATTGACTTGCCTTTGCCGTTTTTAACTGTAATTTTTCCTTTTGTTGTAGTGAAAATAACATTTTTCCCGCTGATTTTCCAACGCTTTACTGTTGCACCGCTAAGTTTGATTATATCTGATCCCGCAGTATAATCCGTGATAACATCATTGCCTTTTGAATAAACGAAAATATCCGTGCCTTTTCCGCCAGTCAATGTATCGTTACCTTTGCCACCGACAAGCGTGTCATTTCCTGCACCGCCAGAAATTTTGTCGCTATTGCTCCCGCCTTGAAGTTTATTATCAAGAGAGTTTCCTGTTATTTTTAATTTTTGCTTTACGGCAGAGGCATTTACGTTTTGAACGTCAGGATATTTTTTTAAGTTTATGGCAGAACCTGTAAACTTACTGCTTGCAGTTATAAGAGTTTTGTCGCTGTTGTAACTCAATCCTTTTGCCAGAGAAGTATTTTTTACAATCACAAAATTTGATTTTGTTACACCATCGCCGACATCTTTTAAAGTTACGGAACCGCTGTCAAACATGAAGTAAATATCTTTGCCGTCTTCACTTTTTAACGAGGAAAATTTATTAGCAGTTATTTGCAGCGTGTCATTTGCTGTAAATCCGCTTATGGCATCATCTCCGTCGCCGGCTGAATATTTAATAAAATTAGACGAATTATAATTTGTACCCAACTCAATAGTATCGTCACCTTTTCCGCCTGAAATGGTTACATCTATACCCTGACTGAATATTGAGTCATTACCGTTGCCACCGTAGATTTCGTTGAAATTTGCGTCCTGATTTACAATTGTATCGTCGCCAGAATCTCCCAAAATTGAAGCGTACATGTTGCCTTCAGCGTGGATATAATCGTTGGACTTTCCGCCACTGATTGTGACATAATTTCCTTGAGAAACTTCAATAGTATCAGTGCCGTCACCGCTTGAAATAACTACGTTTGAGCCGCTTGAATTGATTCCGTTATTTCCGTCACCTGCAGATATTGTTACATCTCTGCCTGAATTTACAATAGAATCGTCGCCGGCACCGCAATAAATTTTCACAACATCACCGCTGTTGGTTATGTTGTCTGAACCGAGTGCAGATAAAATTGTTACAATTACCGCACTGTTCACAATGTTGTCATTTTCCTCCGTATCTTTCACGACTTTGTTAGGTGTTTTGTTATCAATATCCATCAAAAATTACTCCTCTCACAACACTTCTAAACACTTCGCAAAGATTTTATCAAAAAAAGAAATACGCCGTCAACTTTACCAAAAAAAGACAGCTGAGAAAAAATTTTCTTCGCTGTCAAATTTTTTGTTTTTACGACATTATGTGAATACTTTCGTCAAAAATTTTTTCAAATTCTGCCCAAGTTGCTATTGCCATTTATCAATTTTTTAGAATTCGGTTAAACTGTCAAAAGCCATTCCGCAAATTTCATCAAGACGGGAAAATTTTTTTCGTAAAAATAATTCTCCGAGTAAAGTTTCAAAACCCGTGCTTGCATGATATTCCGCAACAGTTGAACTTTTTGGAGCATGGCTTTTTGCATTTCTTCCGCGTCTGAAAAAATTTTTTTCTTTGTCTGTTAAATTCGGCTCAATTTTTTTGTACGCTTCAGCTTGAGAAATAGCAGAAACAATTTTCGTACTCATTTCATGGAGTTTGTTTATTTTGTGCGAAAATTTTAAAAGCCGAGTCCTAACATACAAATGAAAATATGCGTCGCCGATATAAGCTAAAACAAGCGGCGAAAGAGTTTGAATCTCCTCCGCCGTCACATCATTTAAAAAATTAAATTCTTCGTTCATAAAATTTTTTTAGTATTTAGCACCCAAATTTTCAGCACTGTCGATAACTGCAACACAACCGGGTTTGATATTCTGCATAACGGTTTTCATTTTTTCTTCGGGAAGGGAAACGCAACCGCCTGTCCAAGGTTTTGCAGGTCCGAAACAATGAATGAAAAGTGCAGAGCCTTTACCGGGCGTACATTCTTTGTTATAGCCGATATTTAAAACGTACATATAATGCGGGTTATAATATACAATATGCTCGCTGTCATCTTTGTTAAGATTTGGATTTTCACGAATATCAACCCACTGATTATACTTGTAATTTGCATCGCCTGACCAATAAATATTTTCATCAACTTGAGTGTAAGGCATTGCACAGCCCGGGTCAGGAGCAATTCCGAAAGCTTTATCAATTACAAAAGTTCCGACGGGTGTTTTGTTGTCGCCTTCTTTAGTTTTACCTATTCCGCCCTTTCCGACAAATCCCGGAGTTGTGATAATCTGCCGCCAATTTCCGTTTGCATCTTTTTCATGCATGGAAATCCAAGCAGTTGTTCCGCCCATTCCCGCAACTACAAAAAGTTGTTTGGCATTTTTAGCGGCGGGAAGGTCTTTAACCCACTGCGGAGTTTCTGAAAAACTTTGTGCGGATACTTGACCTACAAAAATAAAACTTAACAAGAGAACCAGAGCTGAAAAAAGTTTACGCATAATATAAGCCTCCTTAAAAAAATTCCTTTACTTATTCTTCGCACATTTCGATAATCCTACTGTGAAATATTTATTTTTTATGATAAAATTTTTCGCAGTTTGTGAGGTGAACGCTTTGAAATATGAAAGAATTTTGGTAATAGGAGATATTCACGGGCAGTTTAAAAAATTATCGTCGGTTTTCAACAAAATAAATTTTAACGCAGAAAAAGATTATTTAATTTTGCTCGGAGATTATATTGACAGAGGTTCTGAAAATCTTCACTGCCTGCAGTGGGCAATGAAAATAAACGAAATGGAAAATACTGCTGTTCTTCGCGGAAATCATGAACAGATGATGCTGTTTTATTATCTGCTTGGAAATTTTGAGTCAACAATTTGGCTTCCTAACGGCGGAGATAAAACAAAAGCTGAAATTGATGAATGGTGCAAAAAAGACCCAGAATTTTTAAACAAGGCGTTAAAATTTATTTATAATCTTCCGCTTTATCACAAAATTTTTATCGGAGATAAGGAATATATTTTTTGTCATGCAGGTTTGAATCCTTATAAATCTTTTGACGAACAGGACGAAGAATCTTTACTTTGGATACGCGAAAATTTTTACAACAATTACAGCGGATCTGCTGAAGTTGTTGTCGGTCATACTCCTACACCTTATTTGGGAGATATTCCCGGTATTGAAAAAAGAGATATTTATTTTCCTGTCCGACTTCCAAATAAAATTACTTTGCTTGATACAGGTTCTTTTTTGTCCAAAGGAAAAATTTCTTGTATGGATATTTTGAGCGGAGAAATTTGGCAAAGTGATGTTTATTAAATTTTGCAGAGAAACTTTTTCTTCCATAATCTCAACTTAGAAAATAAAAAAAAATCCCCGACGAAAAATTTTTTTCATCGGAGATTTAATTTTTTTTCTGAATTAAATTTTATTTTTCCGAGTAAGTCACAAAAT
The DNA here is from genome assembly GCA_017553205.1 of Selenomonadaceae bacterium. GTDB lineage: Bacteria > Bacillota > Negativicutes > Selenomonadales > Selenomonadaceae > Quinella. The sequence continues at coordinate 29,375 of JAFZMV010000140.1, forward strand.
TATTTTCTTGCGTCAGATTTTCAAATTTTGTTGCAGAAATTTTTTCAAAAGTTGTCGGCGTTAAATCATTTTTGACAATATCGCTCAAATTATCAGCCGTCACAAAATTATTTTCTTCCAACAATGCCGAAGTTGATGAGCCGTAAGTTTTTGTTGTAACTTTTCCTTTTGAATCTTTTATTGAAATTTTTTCTCCGCCAGCGCCTTTCAAAATAATCTTTCCTTTGCCGACTGTCACAATTACATCATTTCCAGAAGTTTTTACTTTGTAACTTCCTTTTGTGATTTGCAAAGTGTCGTCAGAATTAAATCCCCAAACTGTATCGTTGCCATCGCCTGATGCATATTGAATTATACTCTTGTCGATACCGGCAGTTATTTCGTCATTGCCTTTTCCGCCACTTATCGTTAAATTTTCTCCGCTATAATTTGTTATTGTATCATTTCCCGAACCACCATTGATTAAAACGTTGTCTCCTCTGTTGTAAATGTAATCATCGCCGCTGTTTGCAGAGAGCGTAACCTTATCCGAATAATTATTAAATTTATCGTTACCTGTTGTACCATTCCATCTTTTCCAATCGTTGTAAGTTACAACTTTTCCTGCAGAATTTTTTATTGAAATTTTTTTAGATTTATCTTTAAGTGCGTTTTTGATAGTAATTTTTCCTTCACCGACTTTAACGACAAAATCATCACCGCTTGTCATCGTAGAAAAATTTCCGTTTGTAATTTGCAAAGTGTCATCAGAATTAAAACCGATGAGAGTATCGTTTCCATCGCCTAAAGCATATTGAATTACATTTTTTCTTGCCCAAGCTTCAACGTAAAGTTCGATATAATCGTTACCTTTGCCTCCATTCATCGTTGCATTTTGTCCGTAACTCCATATAATATCGTCTCCACTACCGCAGTCAATTTTTGTACTTGTTCCTGTATTTCTGATTGTATCATTACCATCTCCAGCAATAATATAGTCATCTACTCCATAAAAATCATAAATATAATCGTTTCCTGTTCCGCCATTTATTGTTACATTTTTTCCTGTATCATTCGTAATTGAATCATCACCAGCCCCGCCACTGATTGTTGCATAAGAACCCAGACTTATAATGTCATCGTTGCCTTCATCACCGTTAATTAAAACATTGTCTCCATAGCTTTTAATTTCATCATTCCCGCTATTTGCAGAAAGCGTAACCTTATCAGAATAATTATTAAATTCGTCATCACCTGTTGTACCATTCCATTTTTTCCAATCGTTGTAAGTGACAACTTTTCCTTTAGAATTTTTTATGGAAATTTTGTTATATTTGTTTCTGAGTGCGTCTTTCAAAATAATTTTTTCTTTTCCTACTTTTACGATAAAATCATCACCGCTTTTGAGCGTGGAGAAATTTCCTTTTGTAATTTGCAATGTATCGTCAGAATTAAAACCAAAAATTATATCGTTTCCTCCTCCTGACGCGTATTGAATTACATTATTTTCTGCATAACTTCCGAGAGAAATTACATCATTTCCTTTGTCACCGTTAATTGTTGCATTTTCTCCAGAAACATTCGTAATTAAATCATTACCGGCTCCGCCACTGATTTTTGAATTAGAAGAGGAATTTTCAATTGAATCATCACCAGCCCCGCCACTGATTGTTGCATAAGAACCCCGACTTTTGATGTAATCGTTGCCTCCATCACCGTTAATTATTATTTCATTATATCCCTCATTTAATACATAATCATTACCTTCGCCACCTGAAATTGTTACATAATCTCCTCCATTAAATACACCATACTCGCTATAGCGAACATTTTCGATTGAATCATTTCCACCGAGTGCAAGAATTTTTACATTCGATTCCTCATTGTTGTAGTAGTCATCTTTTTTGGTCAACTTGATAGTTTTTGCAAAAAGCTGAAGATTAAAAATTTTCTTACTCATCAAAAATTCTCCTCTCAAACAAAAAAATTAAAAATTTTTGTCGCTGAGTATATCAACCAACGATAGAATTTGTCAATAAATTTTCAAAAAATTTTAAAATTTTTTATCGAGAAATTTTTTTCAAAAACTCAACCAAAAATTTTTATAAAATCTGCAGAAATTTTTTCATCAGCTTGCTAAGAAAATTTTTCCTAAAAATTTTGCAAAAAAAATTCTCCGTCACATTTGACAGAGAAAAATTATTTTTTTCAGGAAAATTTTTTATTTTTTATCCTACAGAATAATTTCTTCGCCGAGATTAGCGGAGGAATTTTTTCTCCGTATATTCTGAGAAACTCAACTCATTTTGTAACTACCCGCGAAATGATTTCTCTTGAATGTATGGACTGCCTTTGGGATACTGATGTCAAAATTATTTCTGCTTTAGACGACGGAATTTTTGACGGTGAACCTGTCGTCGATTGGGAGAAAATTTTTTAAACACACGACTCAGCGGCTTTTAAAATTGCAGTCAGTGCATGTTCAAAAGTTAAACCGCCCTGCAGATAAACTGCATAAGGTTCACGAAGAGGGCCGTCCGCACTTAATTCAATAGACGCACCTTGAACAAAAGTTCCCGCCGCCATAATAATTTTGTCGTCATATCCCGGCATGTCCCATGCTTCAGGAGCGGCAAAAGAATCCACAGGCGAATAACTTTGAATTGCACGACAGAAATTTATTAATTTTTCAGCTGAACCGAGTTCAATCGCTTGAATAATATCTCCGCGAATTTCATCAGGAGCGGGAGAAGTTTTAAAGCCGAGTTTTGAAAAAATTCCAGCCGCAAAAATTGCAGACTTCAAAGCCTGTGCAGTTACATGAGGAGCCAAAAATAATCCTTGATATAAAAGTCGTGGAGTTCCCAAACTTGCTCCTAGTTCGTTTCCCATGCCCGGTGCTGTCAATCTGTAAGACGCAAGCTCAACAAGATTTTTTTTGCCGACAATATAACCGCCTGTTGGAGCAAGTCCTCCGCCGATATTTTTTATAAGACTTCCCGCAATAATATCAGCACCGACTTCAACAGGTTCAAATTTTTCAACAAATTCGCCGTAACAATTATCAACGAAAGTTACACAGTGCGGATTTATTTTTTTTACTTCCGTGCAGATTTTTTCAATATCGGAAGTCGTCAGAGTTTTTCTCATCGAATAACCGCGAGATCTTTGAATTAAAACCATTTTTGTTTTGGAAGTCACAAAATTTTTTATTCCGTCGATATTAACTTTCCCGTCAATTAAATTCATTTCGCGGTAAGTGATTCCAAATTCTTTCAAAGAACCCGGCGAATTATTTTTATAACCGATAACGGTCTGCATGGTGTCATAAGGTTCGCCCGTCAAAGAAATTATTTCGTCGTTCGGTCGAAGAATTCCAAACAAAACCGTTGCAAGTGCATGAGTTCCGCTTACAAATTGAGTGCGGACAAGTGCGGACTCGGCATGAAAAATTTCTGCAAAAAGTTCGTCCAATTTTTCGCGACCAATATCACCGTAAGCATAGCCCGTTGAAGTTTTAAAATGAGCGTCAGAAATTTTTAATTTCCTCATGGCGTTCAAAACTTTCAATGTATTAAATTCAGAAATTTCTTCGACGCGGCAAAAATTTTCATGAATTTCCGCGAGTACTTCTTTTTTCAATTCAGAAAAAATTTTTATCAATCCCTTCAAATATTTTCGTGCATTGTATCATATTTTTTGAGGTTTCAAAAATTTTCCCGCAGGATATTTTTTTTTGTTATTGAAGGAACTTTTACAAGTCGGGCGAATAGAAGGAAGAACTAATTATTTCAAATTATGTCGTTTGTGTTGTTTGTAAAAAAATTTTTCGGCGGTAATTTCGTCATCAAAGGAGTGACGCGGATGATTCGTGTGTTGATTGCTGACGATTCAGCGTTTATGCGAAAAGTCTTGTCTGACCTGTTTAACAGACAAATCGACTTCCAAGTTGCGGGAACAGCAATCAATGGAAAGGACACTATTGATAAAGTAAAAAAACTGAAACCCGATTTATTGACTCTGGACGTGACAATGCCGGTAATGGACGGATTAAACGCACTGGCAATTATCATGGAAGAATGTCCTTTGCCTGTGGTAATGGTCAGCAGTACAACTCAATCAGGAACTGACGCTACTGTGCGTGCTCTGGCGTTAGGTGCGGTCGATTTCATAAGTAAAGCCGGAGGACCTATCTCGAAAATTGATGCGATAGAAGATGAACTTCTTATGAAGTGCAGAGCAGCAGCAAAAGCTCGCGTTTCAAAATTCAGGTTATCGGCATTGGAATCAAGACCTTTGACTTACAGACCTACTCAGCCGAGTACACCAAGTCCGCCCGTCACGAAAAAAATCGAAGTCAGAAGAAGAACAGGTCTGGTACTTGGACAAAAACCTGTAATAACCAGAATTCCTTCAAAAGATTCTCCGCCGCCTGCACCACCCCCGACAACTTTTTCTGCAAACAGCGGAGCAGGAAAAAAATTGGTGGTAATTGGAACTTCAACGGGGGGACCTCAAGCACTTCAGACGGTTATTACAAGACTTCCGGGAAATCTCCCTTGCGGTGTGGTTGTTGTTCAGCATATGCCCGCAGGTTTTACCAAATCTCTTGCAGAAAGATTAAATGCCATTAGTGAAATTGCTGTTAAAGAGGCGGAAAACGAAGAAATTATAAAACCCGGTCAAGTTTATATCGCACCGGGAAATTATCATTTGAGAATTGCACCGGCACTAGGTGCAGGCAAGAAAATTGTTTTAAGCCAAGAGCCCCCGGTCGGAAATCACAGACCAGCAGTTAATGTTATGTTTGATTCGGCTGCCCAATTCGGTGCTGATTTAGTTTCAGTCATCATGACAGGAATGGGAAGTGACGGCTGTGAGGGAATGAAAAAAATAAAAGAACAGGGCGGTTATTCTATCGCACAAGATGAAAACAGCTGCGTTGTTTACGGCATGCCAAAGGCTGTCGTGGAGGCAGGACTTGCCGACGAAGTACGCCCATTAACAAAAATCGCCGAAGCTATTGTTGAAGCTGTTCGACGTCAAATACAATGAGAAATGTTAAATGCACAGTGCGTAATTAAAAGTTTTTCAAAAATATTACGCATCACAAATTACGAATTACGCATTAAACAGGAGGAGTATGAATGGAAACTAATCAATACATGGAGATGTTTCTGGACGAGTCGCATGAACATTTGCAGTCATTAAACGACGGCTTGCTGGGATTAGAGGATAATGCCGAAGATTTATCGGTACTTAATGAAATTTTCCGAAATGCTCATACTTTGAAGGGCATGTCGGCAACAATGGGCTATAACAAAATTGCTGAACTTACTCACGAAATGGAAGACGTTTTGGACGCTCTCCGCAAAGAACAAATTAAAGTTCGCGAAGATATTATAGACACGTTGTTTAAGTGCGTCGATTCTCTTGAACAGATGATTGACAATGTTGCAAACGGCGATCCCGAAGACCTTATTGATGTATCTGATTTGGTCAAAAAACTGACGGACATTTTAAGCGGAAAAGCCCCTGCAGAAGGCGGAGATGCTCCCGCGTCAACTCCTGCCCCGCAACCTGCTGCGGCGGCTCCTGCGGCAAATGCAGGAAGTTCGGCAGGCAGCAGTATAGTTCATGATTTAACTGAAACTGAAAAAACCGTTATCAGAGAAGCCGAAAAAGACGGCATGCGGGGAATACATTTGACAGTTTCACTTTCTGAAACTTGTCTTTTGAAATCCGCCCGTTCATACATGGTTATGAATGCTCTGGACGAAATCGGTACGGTTATCAGATCCATTCCGCCCGCTGAAGATTTGGAACAGGAAAAATTTGAGCGTTCTTTTGAAGTCATTATGGTTACTGCGTCGGAAGAGGCGGCAATTAAAGAGGCTGTTACAAATATTTCTGAAATCGAAAGTGCAGAAGTTGCTATTATCGATCTTAACGCACAGCCTGCACCCGCTCCTGCTCCTGCCCCGCAACCTGCGGCGGCACCTGCACCCGCTCCGACTCCTGCACCTGCACCCGCTCCTAAACCTGTGGCATCTGCTCCCGCGAATGCTCCTGCTGCTCCTAAACCTGCGGCGAAACCTCCTGCGGCATCAAAATCACCTCCCGCTGGCGGTGGTGCCGGAGCGGCTAAGAAGAGCCATGCAAGTCAGTCAGTCCGTGTTGATATTGAAAAACTTGATACGCTCATGAACTTGATGGGCGAGTTGGTTATAAATAAAGTTCGTCTTGAACAGATCGGACAAACTCACAGACTTTCCGAACTCACTGAAACTCTTGAACAGATGGACAGAGTTACCACAGACCTTCAAAATATTGTTATGAAAGTCCGCATGGTTCCTGTAAGTCAAGTTTTCAACCGTTTCCCGCGTATGGTTCGTGACGTTACAAAAGAACTTAATAAAGAAATCAACCTTACTATCGAAGGTGAAGAAACTGAATTGGATCGTACCGTTATTGACGAAATCGGCGATCCTATCATGCACTTGCTGAGAAACTCACTGGATCACGGCGTTGAAATGCCTGACGAACGCGAGGCAAAAGGTAAACCGCGTGTCGGTGAAGTCGGTCTTATTGCCCGCCATGAAGGTAATAACGTTGTCATCATGGTTACTGACGACGGCAAGGGAATTGACGCTGATGTTATCCGCAGAAAAGCAGTTGAAAAAGGTCTGTTTTCTCAAGAAGAAGTCGACAAGATGGACGACCAAGACGCAGTTAGAATCATTTTCCTGCCAGGTTTTTCGACTGCAGAAAAAATCAGCGATATTTCAGGACGCGGCGTAGGCATGGACGTTGTCCGCAGTAAAATTGAATCTCTCTCCGGTCACGTCGATGTTGAAACCCATGTCAATGAAGGCTCCGTCTTTAAAATTAAACTTCCGTTGACTTTGGCAATTATTCAGGCAATGCTTGTTAAAGTTCAGGAAGAAGTTTATGCTATTCCGCTCGGCTCGATTGATTCAACTATCAACATTCAGCCGACTGATATAAAAACTGTTCAAAATCGTGAAGTAATAGTTTTGCGTGGTGAAATTATTCCGATAATCAGAATGGAACAGACACTTTTTGTTCCGCATGTTAAAGACTCCGAAGAACTTTTCGTTGTCGTTGTTCATGCAGGTGAGGCAAAAGCGGGAATTGTTGTAGATAAATTGATTGGACAACAGGAAATTGTTATAAAGACACTGGGCAATTTGTTCATGGGCTTGAAAATGTTCTCCGGTGCAACGATTCTCGGTGAAGGTCGCGTAGCCTTAATTTTGGACGTTGCAACAATGCTGCAATAATTAGGAAAGAGGAATTGGGAATGGATAAAAAAATTCCTAACTCCTAACTCCACATTCCTAATTGAAAAAAGGGGAGGTTTGAAATTTTATGGCAAAAGATACCGTAGTCAATGATCTTGGCGAAGAAGTAAATTTAAATTCAGGCATGCAGGTCGTAGCTTTTAAGTTGCGTGACGAAGAATACGGCGTAAATATTTTTCAAGTGCAGGAAATTCGCAACCTTGTAGATATAACCCGCGTTCCGTTTTCTGCAAGTTACATTAAAGGCGTTATAAATCTTCGCGGAAGTGTTCTTCCCGTAATTGATTTAAAAAGTCGTCTCGGACTTGAGCAGACTCCTTACACCGAAAACACCAGAATTGTTACTGTTATGGTTGGAGATTTGCCTGTCGGAATGTTGGTTGACGCTGTAACCGAAGTTTTGACTATCCGCACAAAATTGGTTGATACGAAAAAAGCTATCAACGAAAAGGACATCAGCAAATTTTTGAGCGGTATAGGAAATATTGACGGTCGCCTTGTAATTATGCTGAACTTGGAAGAAATTGTCGGAGTTTCCGGCTGAGTTAATTTACAGATTTTAATTATAGCCTGTAAGTTGAAGTGAGGTTTGTTTTATATGAATGATGAATATGATTTGACTCCGATACAACTCGACGCACTGCGGGAAATCGGAAATGTGGGGGCGGGAAATTCTGCAACCGCACTTTCACAGATTATAAATAAAAGAATTGATATGAATGTGCCGAAAGTCGCACTTGTTCCTATTGAGTCCGTCCCTGATCTTGTCGGCGGACCTGATACAATAGTTGTAGGAGTATTCTTGAGAATTTACGGAAAAGCCCCCGGCAATGTTCTTTTCCTCCTGCCGCAGAAAAGTGCGTTTTATCTCGTCGATACTTTAATGGGCAGAGAACATGGAACTACACAATCTCTCGACTTTATGGACGAATCAGCACTCATGGAAATTGGAAATATTCTTTCGGGTGCTTACTTAAACGCATTTTTCAGTTTTACTCATATATCGATGCTGCCGTCAATTCCTGCACTTGCAATGGACATGGCAGGTGCAATTTTGAATATTATTCTTGTTCAGCTCGGACAAATGGGCGATCAAGCAATGGTTATCGAAACAGAATTTTTAGCGGAAGACGACGGAATCAGCGGTCACTTTTTCCTTGTGCCTGATCCGGGTTCACTTGGAATTTTGATTAAGGCAGTAGGAGTTGAATGATAATGGCGAACCTCATAAAAGTCGGCATGGCTGATTACAAGGTCGGACGCAGCCCGTCAACGCTCATCAGCTATGGCTTGGGTTCGTGCATCGGTGTTTCTTTGTACGACCCGCAAACTAAAATCGGCGGTCTGCTCCATATTATGCTGCCTGACAGCAAACAGGCGAGAGCAAGCGACAATCCAGCAAAATTCGCCGATACAGGAATCCCCCTTCTTCTCAATGACGTACTTTCTTTGGGAGCGTCTAAAAGCAGGCTCGTCGCAAAAATTGCCGGCGGAGCTCAAATGTTCGCCTTTGCAAATGCCACTGATATTATGCGTGTTGGAACCAGAAACGCAGATGCCGTTAAACAAATTTTAAGAAATAACGGAATAAAAGTTATTGCAGAAGATACCGGCGGAAGTTACGGACGCACCGTTCAAATTGATTTGAATACGGGAGTCTATAAAGTCAAAACTATAGATCGCGGCGAAAAAGATATTTAATTTGACAAGGTGGTAAACTGTGTCAACAATACTCATGGCGTTATCAGTGGGGACTATCTCCATGATAATTGTATTTATTGCAGGAATGGCAAGCGGCGACGTAAGAATTTTTGTAGTCGGTTTGAGATGTCTGCTTTCTTTCTGCGTGTCGAGTGCGGCGGTTTATTTTCTGCTCATGATATTTGAAATGTATGATGAAAGCCGTCGTAAGGAAGCGGATAAAATTGCAAAGGAACTTGCCGAAAGTGGAAAAGCTGAAGAAAATTCTTCTCAAGAAAACGGGCAGGGAGGTTTTCAGCCTATAAATCCGAGTGATATTCCGCACGCATAAAAAGTTAATTGCGAAGGTGGTGAACCGCTGTGGAAAATGATTCAAAAAAATTGGATATATACGCACTTTGGAAAGAATATAAGGCAGGTAAATCTACAGAACTTCGCAATAAACTTGCAGAATATTATCTGCCGCTTGTAAAAATTGTCGGCGGACGGCTTGCCATCAGTCTGCCTCCGCATTTAGACAGAGATGATCTTTTAAGCAGCGGCTTTTTCGGTTTGCTGGACGCGATAGATCGTTTTGATATTTCGCGGAACATAAAATTTGAAACTTATGCGGGAGTCAGGATTCGCGGTGCGATGATTGATTATCTTCGCTCAAAAGACTGGATACCCGTTACAATGCGTCAAAAAATCCGTAAGTATGAACAGACCGTTTATAAACTTGAAACGGAACTTGGCAGAAGTGCTACTGATAAAGAAGTTGCTGAGGCTTTGGATATTTCGCTTGACGAACTGCAAATTTTAGTAAGTCAGTGTAATGCGGCTACCGTTATTCCTCTTGAAGAATATTTAAAAACTGATGCTCCCGAAGCTGTTGACGCAAATCCGGCGGACACTGCGGAATATTTTGAAATAAAAGATACTTTGACGCGGGCTATTGATAAACTTCCCGAAAAAGAAAGAATCGTAGTTTCATTGTATTACTATGAAGAATTGACGCTGAAAGAAATCAGTTTAATTCTTCATTTGAGTGAAGCGAGAATTTCTCAACTGCATACAAAAGCAATATTTAAAATGAGAAATTATTTGACAAGAATTAAAGAAACTTTTTACTAAACGGAAATTTTTGAAAGAGAGGGAGACCGAATGGCAGCGGGTTATCCGACTATTGGAGGCTTTGAATCGGGTTATAAATATGAGTTCAGGGAAGACGGCGTATATTTGACAGTGTATCCTGCCGATACGGAATCTCTCATGTTTGAATTATCCGACATGCGGCAGATTCTGCGTGACTGCGGAATATTGGATTATGATGTTGCTCTACTTTCCAGAACTATGCGGGAAACATCGGGCATGCCTCAAAGAATTGCCGATCCTGTCGATATTACCGAAGAAACTCTACAGAAAGTTTCAGAGGGCGAAACTGTCAACGTTAATCAAGACGAGGCTTATGCAAGAGTTATAGTCGATGTATCAAAAGACAGAATGAAGGCAACTGTTAAATATGATACAAAGAAAGGTTCAAAACTTCCGACATATGAAATGGTTATGGAGGAAATTCAAAATAAAGGCGTAAAGTTCGGAATTGACGAGGACGAAATTAAACGCGGGATAGAAAGTCTTGCTCCGTTTGTTGCGGCTCAAGGTCAACCGCCTATACCAGGGGAAAACGCCTATATAGACAGGAAATTTGATTTAGGTGTTAAAGGTCGTCCGGTCGTTGACGAATATGATAAAGTTGACTATAAAAATTTGAATTTGTTTGTACTCGTGCAAGCGAATGAAACTTTGGCTATAAGAATCCCGCAGACTAAAGGAAAACCAGGAAAAAATGTTTACGGTGATGTTGTTCCCGCACAAAACGGAAAACCAATTCCCATGCCCGCCGGAAAAAATACTCAAGTCGTCGGAGATAATCAACTTATTGCAACTATTAACGGGCAAATTGTTGACACGGGAAATAAAATCAGTATTGATCCGCGTCTTGAAGTAAAAGGTTCTGTCGGAGTAGGAACCGGCGATATTGATTTTGACGGAAGTGTTTTTATACACGGCGACGTTAAGCAAGGGTTCACTGTCAAAGCTACAGGCGATATTGAAATAAAAGGCAGTGTAAACGGCGGAGAAGTAGAAGGACGCAGTATAATTATCAGTGGCGGAGTTACGGGAGCAAATCGCGGAAAAGTTCAAGCTGTTCATGATGTCAGAGCGGCTTTTGCTGAAAATGCAATTATAGAGGCGGGCAGAGATATTTATATCGCTGACGTTTCTTTACATTCTACACTTCGTGCAGGTAAAAAAATCACCGTTGAAGGTAAAGGCGGAAAAATTATCGGCGGTCTTACAGTTTCAGGTGAAGAAGTTACCGCAAAAGTTATCGGTAACGACGCATTTATTATTACAAGAATTTCTGTTGGCGTAGATCCCAATTTGCAGAAAGAATATCATGAAGTTTGCAAAAGTTACAAAGAAGGACGAAAAAAACTTCTGCACATTACGCAGACTTTAAATACTCTTGCAAAAATTGACATAAGCAGACTGCCGCAGGAAAGAATAGATCAAATTAACGCGATTACTCGCTCGCAGTTTCCTATAGCAGGTCAGCTTAAACGCGACGAACAGAAAATTATGGAACTCGAAGAAAAACTTGCAGAAATGAAACATGGAAAAATCCGTGCAGAGGATATTATTTATCCCGGTGCAAGACTTTCAATAAATTCCGTCGTAAAAAATGTTCAAGAAGAATATCGTCACTGCACGTTGTATTTGAATGAAGGAGAAATTTCTCTGGGAACTTTCTAATGTAAAAATTTTTTTCGTCTGAAAAATTGGAGGTGTTATCTGATGGAAATTGCACCGGTCGGAATACAAATGACTTATGCCAACGCAAATAATGCGGGGCAGGTTCAGCATAATTTAAATCATGCGGCGGCACTTCAGCAAGATATGCAGGCGGCTAAAGAAAAAGAAGATGCTGAACTTAAACAGTCGCAGGTTCGTAATAAAAGTGACGCAGAGGGCGGAAAAATTAAAGACGATCCCGACCGCAGAGAACGCGGCGGAGGATATTATTACAACCGCTCAAAGAAAAAAAATCATGGCGAAGAAGAACCTGTCGAAAAATTTGCGGTAGACCCAAAAAGAGGACGTTATCTTGATATTTCTTTGTAAAAATTTTTGTTGATGGACTTATAAAGCATAATGATTACAGAATTGATGTTAATATTGACGGTTATGGGTGCGGGAATTATTTTTGTCGTCTGGAGCAATTCGCGAAAAAAAAAGCGTGCCGAATTAGACCGTCAGGAAGTTGCAGAATCTGCAAATGAATTTAAAGCGGAACTTGAAAAAACTGCTAATGAAATTATCGGGCGAATGGAAACTCAAGCAGCACATTTAGAAACTTTGCTTGACAATTCGGAAAGAAACCGGGCTCAACTTGAGGGACGTGTCGCCGAATTGAAGAAACTTTTAAAGCGTACGGAAAATCAGTCTACTGAGATTCGCGATTTGCTCGAAAGACTTGACGACGCTGAAGAAGATGTCGGCGAAATGCAGAAACAAATGGACGCTGTGGAGAAAAAAATAAATGCGGCGATAAATGTTCAAATTCCACAGCCACAAATTTTAAATAATGTTCCGCAGATTGTAACTCCGCCTTTGATAAATCCGATGATTCAGGCGACTCCGATACCACAGCCGGTTATAAATCCTATTCCTTCTCCGATTGTACAACAACCGATTATTCGGACTCCTCCGCCTGTCGTCGAGAAACCTGCGGAAAAAATTCCCGAACCAGTTGAAAAACCCGCAGAAGATTTTTCAAAAGTTCTGGAAAAATCCATGCAGGAAACTGAACCGCCGAAACCGCAGAGAGTTCCCGCACCGCCTGACAGAAATTCAATAGTATTGTCGCAGGGAATCAGACAGCCTGTAAAAGTCGTTGACGCTGAACCCGTGAAAATTGAAACTACTCGACAAGTTACAGGGACAATCGCGGAACGTCAGGCAAAAGCATTGTCAGAAAGAAAAAGTAAAACGACTGAAAAAATTTTGCCGAAAAAATCTGAAGATATTCGTAAAGCGGCAGTCGAGGCGATAAATAATGCGTCAGGCGTTGAAAATAAAATTGAACCGCCTGAACCTGTAGAAATTCCTAAAGAAGTTCCAAAACCTGTTGAACGTCTGCAGGAATTAAAAAAACGTGCGGAAAGCGTCGAATCCCGCACAGAAAATTCAGAGTCAATAAATATTCGCGAAATGCTTTTATCAGGAATGACTGTAGAAGAAATTGCAAGAGAAACAGGGCTTGGACGAGGAGCAATAGAACTTGTCCAGCAAATGACACGCAGACAGCTTGAAAGAAAATAATTTTTCAGGCTTATTTTTTTTTGCAGAATTAAAATTTTTTCAACGAAGATTTTTTATAAATTTTAACGTCGGTTTCTATTTCAAGTTTTGTAGAAATTTTTTCGGCGATTTTTTTTGCCGTCAATCCGCAAATTTCCAAAAGTTCATCGCGTGAACCATGTTCAACAAAATTATCTTTTATTCCGAGTCTTAAAACAGGAACAGAAATATTTTCGTCCGCAAAAAATTCCGCAACTGCTGAACCAAGTCCGCCGCTTATTGTTCCCTCTTCGCAAGTCACAAATAATTTTTTACCGCAAGAAGAATTTTTCAAAATGTCTTTGTCAATCGGTTTTATAAATCTTGCGTTGATGACATCGGCAAAAATATTTTTTTCGCGTAAAATTTTCGCCGCATCAACAGAATTTTGAACCATACTGCCCGCCGCAAAAATTACAACGTCAGATTTTTCGTCCTGCAAAATATATTCGGCTTTTCCCCAAGCTAAAAAATTTTTCTCTTCAATTTCAACGTTTAAACCTGCTCCGCGAGGATAACGAATCGCGACAGGTTTTTTCATTTCTGCCGCCGTGAAAAACATTTGCCGAAGTTCGTTTTCGTCTTTCGGTGCAAGAATATTCATGTTGGGAATCGTCCGCAAAAAAGCCATGTCAAAAGTTCCGTGATGAGTTGCTCCGTCCTCTCCGACAAGTCCCGCTCTGTCCAAACAAAAAATCACTGGCAAATTTTGCAGACAGACATCATGTAAAATTTGATCGTAGGCACGCTGAATAAAAGTCGAATAAATCGCAACGATTGGAAGAAGTCCGCCCGCCGCCATTCCCGCCGCCAAAGTCACCGCATGTTCTTCGGCAATTCCCACATCAAAAAATCTTTCGGGAAATTTTTCGGCGAATTTTTTTAAACCTGTACCCGCAGGCATCGCGGCAGTTATCGCGACAACTTTTTTATTTTTCTCTGCCAAATCCAAAATTGCTTGAGAAAAAATTTCTGTGTAAGTAGGCGGAGAATTTTTTTTCAAAATTTCGCCCGTGTCTTTGTCGAATTTTCCAACGCCATGAAATTTTTCAGGAGATTTTTCTGCAGGTTCGTAGCCCTTTCCCTTTGTCGTGTGAACGTGAATTAAAACAGGCTCGTCCAATTCTCTCGCACGGAAAAAAATATCCTGCATAGTTCTGATATTATGTCCGTCAATAGGTCCGATATAAGTAAAGCCCAAAGCCTCAAAAATTGTTCCCGGTACAATCGCAGATTTTAAACCGTAGCGGACAGACTGTGCAGCATTTAAAATTGTTTCTGAAAGCGGCAGACCTTTTACAAAGTCCTCAAAATCTTTTTTGGCTTTTCGGTACTGCGGATTTAATCTGACTTCCGATAAATATTCTGATAAAGCACCGACATTTTTGGCGATTGACATTTCGTTGTCATTTAGAATCACGATTAAATTTTTTTTCAACTGTCCCGCATGATTTAATGCCTCAAAAGATTCTCCGCCCGTCAAAGCTCCGTCACCGATAACCGCAACAACTCGCCCGAATTTATTTTGAAGTTCTTCAGCCGCCAAAAGTCCCAGAGCCGCAGAAATTGAAGTTGACGCATGACCGACTCCGAAAGAATCGAATGTTGACTCCACTCTTCGCGGAAAACCTGAAATGCCTTTAAATTTTCTCAACGTGTGAAAATTATCTTTCCGCGTCAAAATTTTATGAGTGTACGCCTGATGACCAACGTCCCAAACTATTTTATCAATGCTGAAATCAAAAATAGAATACAAAGCCAAAGTCAATTCTACTGTTCCCAAACTTGGTGCAAGATGCCCGCCGTTTTTTGAAACTGTATCTAAAATCAATTCGCGAATTTCTTCCGCCAATATTCTCAACTCATTTAGACTTAATCTGTGTAATTCTGCAGGTGATGTCAATCTTTCCAACAGTCCCAAAATAATATCTTCCCTTCACAAATTATTTTTCAACATTTTCGGCAGAATAAATATTTTTTCCTTCATATTCTTTCGACGCTAAAACATTTTTGACTTTTACTTTTGCATTTTGTAAAATTTCGGCGGAATTTTAAAATTTGTTTCCTTTATTATGACGGGAGGAATTTTTTATGAATGAATTGGAATTAAAGTACGGCTGTAATCCCAATCAGAAACCTGCAAAAGTTTTTTCGGAGTCGGGAGAACTTCCCTTTGAGGTTTTGAACGGAAAACCGGGCTATATAAATTTGTTGGACGCTTTGAACGGCTGGCAGCTCGTCAGAGAACTTCGCGAAGCTACAAATTTACCTGCGGCGGCATCGTTTAAGCATGTCAGTCCTGCAGGTGCGGCGGTCGGTCTGCCTTTGGACGAAGTTTATAAAAAAATTTATTTTGCGGACGAGGAAAATATTTCTGCACAGGCGGCGGCTTATATTCGTGCAAGAGGTGCAGACCGCATGAGTTCTTACGGAGATTTTGCAATTCTTTCTGACGAGTGCGACGAATCCACCGCAAATTATTTAAAACGTGAAGTTTCTGACGGAGTTATTGCTCCGAGTTATTCTCCTAAAGCGTTGGAAATTTTAAAAGCAAAACGCAAAGGAACTTATTTAATTTTGAAGATGAATGAAAATTATCAGCCTGAAAGTTTGGAACGCAAACAGGTTTTCGGTGTGACTTTCGAGCAACTCAGAAACGATATAAAAATTTCAGAAGAATGTTTAAAAGATATTCCGACGAAAAATAAAAATTTCACCGACTCCGCAAAAAGAGATTTGTTAATTGCTCTGATAACTTTAAAGTATACGCAGTCAAATTCAGTCTGCTATGCGAAAGACGGGCAGGCAATCGGAATAGGAGCAGGACAGCAAAGCCGCGTACACTGCACGAGATTGGCGGGAAATAAAGCTGACTTTTGGTTTTTGCGTCAAAGTCCGCAGGTTTTAAATTTGCCGTTTAAGCCCGATGTAAAACGCCCTGACAGAGATAACGCCATTGATGTTTATATCGGTTCTGAAAGTGAAGATTTACTTGACGGCGACAACTGGAAAAATGTTTTTACCGAACGCCCGAAAAAATTTACTGACGAAGAAAAAAAATCTTGGCTGAAAAATTTGAAGGGCGTTTCACTTGCGTCTGATGCTTTCTTCCCGTTTGGCGATAATATTGAACGGGCTCACAAATCAGGAGTTGAATTTATCGCACAGAGCGGCGGCTCAATTCGTGACGATAATGTTATTGAAACCTGCGACAAATACGGAATTACAATGGCATTTTCTCATATCAGACTTTTCCACCACTAAAAATTTGACAAATAATATTGGTGTGCTAATATTTACACGCCTTGAAATTTGAAATGTATGAGCAGAAGGTTTATCAAATATTATTCAAATTCAAGGGGTGTTTTTTATGAAGAACTGGAAAAAGTTTTTGGTGATGTCTATGGCTTGTACAACTCTTTTCGGAGTAACTGCGACAACTCATGCGGCTTACAAGCTCAATGATGAGGTTGCGAATCCTCCCGCCGCTCTTCAAATGGCTACTCAAATCGGTGCTTTGAGCTACGAAAATTCAAAAATGAAAAGTGCGGCAAACAAAGATGCGATTGTTGTTTTGAGTTTCGGCACGACTTTTAAAGAAACCCGCGAAAAAACTATTGAAGCTACTGTAAAAGCTATTCAAGCCGCTCACCCGAACACAAAAGTTGTCACGGCTTTCACAAGTCATATCGTTATCAAACATATCACCGAAGATGAGGGCAAATGCGATTATAAAACGCCTGAAGAAACTTTAAACCAGCTTAAAGCGGAAGGTTATACAAGAATTGCTATGGTTCCGCTTGCATTGATTCCGGGCATGGAGTACAAGTATGATGTTGCACTTTTCCATGAATACAAAACTCAATTCAAAAAAATGACTCTTGCTGTTCCTCTTATGTACTGGCAGGGACAGGAAGATCAGCCTGATGATGTTGCCGATGTCATGGGAGCGTTGGAACTTCCGAACTATAAAAAAGGAACTGCAATTTTGTTAATGGCTCATGGAACTCCTGATCCGTCAAATGCTTATTATTCAGTTATGCAGGCGAAACTTAAAGCCATGAAACGCACTGACGTTCATATTTATACTGTTGAAGGTTGGCCTTCCCTTGATGACTGGATCGGAAAACTCAAAATGCACAAAGTTGAAAATGTTACTCTGATTCCGTTGATGATGGTTGCGGGAGATCATGCAACAAATGACATGGCGGGAGATGAGGACGACTCTCATAAAAAGATTTTGGAAAAAGCCGGTTTCAAAGTTGAAACACAGTTAAAAGGACTCGGCGAAAATAAAAAAATCCGCGATATTTATGTAGAACATGCAAACGAGGCATGGGACATGCTCGTTAAATAAAAATTTTTGAAAATAATCGGTAGTGTAAAATAGTTTGCATAATCTCACTTGAACAAATTATTTTTCACTGCTTTTTTTGTTGTCAAAATTCATTGACGAATGTATTCATTATTATTCCGATTAATTTTTAGAATTTTATTTGTCGTTACGATTTTTTCTGATATAATTCAGGAAAAGCTTTTAGGAGGGACTGGGGTGGTTGAGTTACATTCAATAAAAAATACAAAATTGAAAATGTTGATTGATTTTTTAATTTTGTCAATCATTTTGGGTTCTGCCGCTTATTTTTCTTATGCTAAAATGGACGCAATGTTAAAAGAATCTCTTGAAGAATCTGTCGCCCTTCAGAGCAAAAGTATTGCTGTCGGATTAGACAGTCAATTTTTTGAGAAAATGATGAAGTTAAATTCTGTCGCTTACAATTTGGAAAACGGAACTTTAACATATGACGTTTTGAACAGAATATTTTTGCATAAAATTGAAGGCGAAAAAATCGGAATCTTGTCAAAAAATAATGAGGCGGTTTTCGGTACTCCTTTGCCCCCTGCAGTTTTTGAAAGATTTGGCAAAGTTTTTCATGGAGAAAGATTTTTAACATACTACAAAAATTTTGGTCTGGTTTTTGGTGTCCCGCTGAAAATTAACGGAAAAAATTATCTGCTTTATAACTCCGTATCTAATGACACTATCAGAAGAACTTTCCACACAGACAGCTACAATGGCTCCGGAACTGTAATTCTTATAAACACTTTAGACGAGAAATATGATTGGCTGGTTATAAATTACGGCGATGAACTTATAAATACTGAAAAGGAAATGCAGCCGAATTGGAATTCACTCACCGAAAAAGTAAAAGCAAACAAAAGTGCCGGTGCGTGGGCGGTTTATGAGAAATTTAAAGGAAAAGGGTATTTTCTTTTCGCCGCAGATGTTTCAACTAATTTTAATTTAAAAATAACGGGCTACGCGTCATGGGATAAAGTTGCTGTCGGAATAGATTACATTTATATTGTAATGCTTGTGACTTTTTTTGTTGTTGTCATCTGTTTAATTTTGGGAGTACGCGTTCTGATAAAAAAACGGCAGGCAAAATATTTTGAGCGGGAAAAATTACTTGCTGATTCTGCCAATAAGGCGAAGAGTTCATTTTTGTCAAATATGAGCCATGAAATTCGCACGCCGATAAATGCAATAATCGGAATGAATGAAATGGTTATCCGCGAATCAAAAGACCCTGCTGTACTTGAATACTCCGAAAATCTTCAAAATGCCGCCAAAACTCTTCTCGGAATTGTAAATGATATTTTGGACTTCTCGAAAATTGAAGCGGGAAAAATGGAAATTATTCCGGCTGAATATCATTTGAGTTCGATTTTAAATGACTTGGTTCACATGATTGAAAGTCGTGCAGAAAAAAAAGGTTTAAAATTTATTGTTGATGCAAATCCAAATTTGCCGAATGTTTTATTTGGCGATGAAATACGAATTAAACAAGTCATCACAAATATTTTGACAAATGCGGTGAAATATACCGAAAAAGGCAGCGTAACTTTGAAAGTTGATTTCGACAAAGAAGATGCCGAAAATGTTACATTAAAATTCAGCATAACTGATACGGGAATCGGAATTAAAGAAGAGGACATGGAAAAATTATTCAGTGCCTTTGAGAGAATAGAAGAAGGAAGAAACAGAACTGTTGAAGGCACCGGCTTGGGCATGAACATTACTCAGCAACTTTTGCATTTAATGGGCAGTTCATTACAAGTTGAAAGTATTTATGGAGAAGGCTCTACATTTTATTTTGAAATTCATCAGAAAATTATCGACGAAAAAATTATCGGAGATTTTCACGAAACTTATCGTAAGTCACTTTCACAGCGGAAAAAATATCAACAGGCTTTCACTGCTCCCGACGTAAAAATTTTGGTCGTCGATGATACTGCAATGAATTTGACTGTTATTAAAGGTCTGCTGAAACAAACTAAAATTCAAATTGATACTGCAAGCAGCGGTTATGAGTGCTTGAATTTAGTTAGAAAGAAAAAATATGACGTTATCTTTTTGGATCACAAAATGCCCGGTCTTGACGGAATTGAAACTTTGCAGGAAATGAAAAAACTTCAAGACAATTTAAACGAAGATACGCCGAAAATTTCTTTAACGGCAAATGCTATCAGCGGAGCAAAGGAACATTATATTTCTGCAGGATTTAACGATTATTTGACAAAACCTATTGACAGTATTAAGCTCGAAAAATTATTGATGGATTATCTTCCTGCAGACAAAATAAAAATCGGGACAGAAAGTAATTCTAAAGAAGTTTCTAAAGAAATTCCTGCACCTGAAAAAAATATTCCCAACTGGCTGAAAAATATTGACGGTTTGAAAGTTAATGACGGAATAGAATATTGCGGCGGTTTTGAAGAATTTATGGAAGTTTTGAAAGTTTTTGCTGATTCCATTGAAAACGGTTCGGAAGAAATTCAAAATTTTTACGAAAAAGAAGACTGGAAAAATTACACAACAAAAGTCCACGCGTTGAAAAGTTCTGCACGAGTTATAGGAGCAAATAATTTATCTGATTTGGCTAAAAATCTTGAAAAGGCGGGCAATGAAAAAAATATCGACGAAATTAAAAATAAAAATTCGACGTTGATAAAAATTTATAAAAGTTTCGCAGAAAAACTTTCGCCGTTAATCGAAGTTGAAGAAGATAATTCTGACAAGCCTTTAATTTCTGATGAAGAACTTGCTGAGGCTTACGAGACTTTAAAAGAAATTTCCGCGAGTTTTGATTATGACAGTTTGAATTTTGTTTTGCAGTCGCTGGAAAATTATAAACTTCCCGAAAATGAAATTGAACGCTATAAAAAAATTAAATCCGCAGCCGCAAAACTTGACTGGGAGTCTATAAATTTAATTTTGAACGAAAAATAATTTTATAATTGTTTGTCACTCCGAATCTTTCGGGGTGTCTTTTTTTATTTTCAGTTCGACTGTAAATTTTGTGCCGACTCCCTGTTCAGAATCCACAAAAATTTTTCCGTCGTGAAGTTTCAAAATTTCCAAAGCTATCGCAAGCCCAAGACCGTTACCGCCCATTTCACGGGAGCGAACTTTATCGACACGGTAAAATCTGTCAAAAATTTTCTCTTGATCTTCGGGAGCAATTCCGATGCCGCTGTCCTGCACGGAAAAAATTGCATGCCGTTCATCAGAGTTTTCAAGACGCACGATAATTTTTCCGCCGTTCGGAGTGTATTTTATTGCGTTGTCAACAAGAATCAAAACAAGCTGTTTAATTTTTTGTTCGTCGCCCGTCAAAATAAGTTTCCTGAAATTTTCGCCGACTAAAATAATTTCTTTTTTTTCGGCAAGCGGTGTCATCATTCTGATATTCTGCTGGAGAATTTTTCCGAGATCTATTTTCTGCATTTTTATTTTCAGTGCGTTGTTATCACTTCTGGCAACCATCAATAAATCGCTGACAAGTTTAGTCATTTTTTTGACTTCGCTCTTAACGTCGCCGATAACTTCTTTTAAAAACGGTTCTTGAATTGAAGGATCTGCCAAAAGTAAATCAGCCGAAGCCATGACAACTGCCAAAGGTGTCCTCAATTCGTGGGAAGCGTCCGCCGCAAATTGTCTTTGCTTATCGTAAGCCTCTTTAAGCGGAATAATTGCCCGCCCCGCCATGAAATGACCGATAACAGTAGCAATTATCAAAGCCAAAACTCCGAGAAAAATTAAAACGTAAGTTGCTTTTTGAAGTCCTGAATATAAAGCAGTAACATCTTTTCCGACATAAATAGTTTGCTCAGTTCCTCTGATATTTATATTTTTCGCAGTCATCATTATAGTTGTAGTGCGTCCCGTTTCATTCGGGTGATTAAAAACTTCAACTTTTCCGCTCTCAATTTTTTCGGGAGTCATTAAATCTAAAATAAACGGCTCAACACGAAAAGACGCTCGAACAAAATCTAAAAGTTGTCCGTCGCCCGTAAAAATGTAGAAAAATAATCTGTCGTTTGAATTTTTAAAATATCTGCTTTCGTCAACTGCAACATTCGGGTGTTGAATGTAATATGCTTGAGTTTCTGCAATATTGTCCGCCGCGTCTGAAAGTTCTCGTGCCTGTTCAGAAAACATAGACCAACTCATTGTCTTATGAACTACGAAGATTAACACGACCAAAAATATTGACATCATCAGCGAATAAGCAAAAGTTAAACGCAAACGACTGTTCCGAAAAATTTCCAAAAATTTTCTCCTAAGTTACCAAACAAATATTCCGACTAATGCCGCCGATAAAAGTGAAACCAAAATTCCCGCAAGCATAATATATTTTACGTTGTTGGTTATCAATGCGAAAGTTTCTTTGTCTACAACGTCACGAAAAACTCCCGTGATTATTCCGATAGTTCCAAAATTTGCAAACGAAGTCACCAAAGCAGTAAGTACCGCCTGCATGTGTCTTGAATTTTCGCCTATTGTTGGACCTGCTTGGAGCATTACAACAAATTCGTTTGTGACTATTTTTGTGCCGAGAAATTTTGCGACGGTGAAAGCCTCATTTGTTTCCAATCCCAAAAGAAAAGTGAATGGAAAAAATATTGTTCCTAAAATATTTGCAAGAGTCAACATCGGGGAAATCATTCCCAAAACATTATCTATCAAACTTATCAGAGCAACAAAACCAATTACCATTGCACAGACTAATAAAACTATGTGACCTGCTCCAACTATTGAGGCGTTAAGAAATGAGAAGAACGGTTCGCGATTTTCTGTGGTCATTTTTTCGATCGTGTCTTCTTCCGGAGGAACTTTTACGGGATTTAAAATATTTACCACAATCAAAGAATTTATGACATTTAGAGGAATTGCAGTCAAAACAAATTCGGCAGGCATCATTTGAGTATAAGCACCGACACAAGCCGCAGAAACACAACTTATTGACATCATCGCAATTCCCAAATTTCTTGTCGAATTCATTTTTGCCAGTTGAATTCTTGAAACAGGTATCGCCGACGACGCACCCAAAAACATCATTTCTATTGCAAAGACTGATTCAAATTTCGGCTGACGAGTTATAAACGCCAAAGCCTTTCCGACTGTATGAAGTATAAAGGGCAAAATTCCCAAGTAAGTCAGAATATCGAAGAGCGGAATTATCATAATGAGCGGCATCAATACCGACGTGAAAAAATTCATCTGCGGAACATTTACCCAGTCAGGAAATGCAAAAGCTATTCCCTTGAACGAAATATTTAAAACCCAGACAAAAGCATCTGCCGCCATTGTCACCATTTCGCGTCCGATAGAAAATTGAAGTAAAAACCAAGCTACAAAAATATTCAATCCGAGTAACATTCCGATTGATTTCCAGTCAACGGCTTTTCTGTCACGCGACAAAAAAAATGCCAGTGCAACAAAAACAGCTAATCCGATTATATTTATTAAAAGATACATTTAAAATTTTCACTCCTTAAATTTTTCGACTTTATCTTTTTCAACGCGAGCAAATACCAGAGGAATTTTTTTCGGTTCTTCTTTTCCGATTTCCAGAGCCTCACGATAAATTTTTTCTGCGTCAGATAATTTTTCTTTTCGTGAAGTGTAGAAAGTTGCAAGCGGTTCACCGACAGAAATTTTTTCTCCGTATTTTTTATGAATCACCAAGCCCGCCGAAAAATCAATTTCACTTTCTTTTGTTTCACGACCTGCACCGAGAATTACGGAAGTTATTCCAATTTTTTCAGCGTCCGTTTTTGTAATAAATCCTTCGCGATCAGATTTTATTTCCAAACTGTAAGGAGCTTTTTCAAATTTGTTGTAGTCCCTCAAAACAGAATCATCGCCACCCTGTTCTTTAACCATCGTGCAGAAAGTTTCAAAAGCAGAATTATCTTGAATAGATTTTTCTGCCATTTTTCTGCAGTCGTCAAGAGAACCTTTTCCGACAAGATAAAGCATATTCGCTGCAAGTTGAAGAGAAACTTCCGTTAAATCTTTCGGTCCGCGATTTTTTAAAACTTCCATTGATTCTATAACTTCCAAAGAATTTCCAATCCCGTAACCGAGCGGAGTATCCATATCAGTTATCAATGCAACAGTTCGACGACCTGCACCCTCTCCAATTGTCACCATAGTTTGAGCAAGTTTTATTGCGTCGTCCAAAGTTTTCATAAATGCCCCGCTGCCTGTCTTAACGTCCAATAAAATGCAGTCACTTCCCGCCGCAAGTTTTTTACTCATAATTGAAGAGGCAATCAACGGAATATTATCAACAGTCGCCGTAACGTCACGAAGAGCATAAATTTTTTTGTCTGCGGGAGCTAAATTTCCTGATTGACCTATTAAACTTACTCCGCATTTTTCCACCGTATTAAAAAATTCTTCGCGGCTCAAAACAGTTCTGTAACCGGGTATCGCTTCTAATTTATCAACAGTGCCGCCTGTGTGACCGAGTCCGCGACCACTCATCTTTGCAACTTTTCCACCGCAAGCCGCAACAATCGGAGCAACAATTAAAGTAGTTTTGTCACCGACTCCGCCTGTAGAATGTTTATCAACTTTTTTTCCTGCAATCGGCGACAAGTCGATCATATCTCCAGACTGTGCCATAACTTTTGTAAGTTCGGTAATTTCATGAGAATTCATACCGTTAAACCAAATTGCCATGAGCATTGCCGACATTTGATAATCTGCGATTTTTCCTTTAACATAGCCGTCAATCATGAAAAAAATTTCTTCGTCCGTCAAAATTCCGCCGTATTTTTTCTTTGAAATTAAATCGTACATTCTCATGATAAAACCTCCACTATTCATGACACTGCTAAAAAAAAACCTTCCGACTTTAAATCATACCGGAGGGCGTGTTTATTTTTCCGATAACTCTAAACAAGTACGGCAGATTTTTTTGCGGCAAAATAATCTTCGGTACGCATAAGCATGAAAAGATAATCTGACAGCCGATTTATAAAAATTCTGTCCGTTTCTGAAATTTCTTCAAAGCGTGAAAGTTTATAAAGTTTTCTTTCTGCTCTTCGTGTAATTGTTCTTGCAAGATCCAAACATGCACCGGCTTTTGTGTCGCCGGGAATTACAAAATTTTTAAGCGGAGGAAGTTTTTCTTCAAGGAAATCAATTTCCTGTTCAATTTTTGAAATATCTGCATCATTTAACATTTTTTTCCCATTCAAACTAGCAAGGTCTGCCATAAGACGCGGAAGAATTTTTTGCAGTTCAAAAATTTTTTCTCTAATTTCTTCGACATTTGAAAAACTTCTCGCCATTGCCAGTGCAGAATTTATTTCGTCAACAGTGCCATAAACTTCGACTCGCGGAGAATCTTTTTCAATTCTTTCACCGGTAAAAAGAGAAGTAACACCTTCATCGCCGGTTTTTGTGTAAACTTTCATAAGTATCAAGCCTTTCTGCAAAATTAAACAGAAGATTTTTTTCATTATAGACTACCATTTTTTTTAGTGCAAGTTTTTTTGACTTTGAAAAAAATGTTTTAATTCTTCAAAGGAATAATTTTGTATGGTATAATTTCCCCAAATTTTGATAAGGAGGGGAATTTTTTATGGACGCTTTATTTTTGTCGCGTTTGCAGTTTGCAATAACGACGGTATATCATTTTCTGTTTGTGCCGGTGACGTTGGGACTTTCAATTTTCGTCGCACTTTTGGAAACTTGGTATATCAACAGCGGAAGTTATGAAGAAAGAATCAAACTGAAAAAACTTGTAAAATTTTTCGGGACGATTTTTTTAATTAACTTTGCGATGGGCGTTGTAACAGGAATTGTACAAGAATTTCATTTCGGCATGAACTGGTCTGAATATTCAAGATTTATGGGAGATATTTTTGGTGCTCCGCTTGCACTGGAGGCTTTGACGGCATTTTTTATTGAATCGACTTTCATAGGAGTTTGGATTTTCGGCTGGGACAAATTAAGCGAAAAAATGCATTGTCTTTGTATTTGGCTCGTGGCTTTCGGAAGTAATCTTTCGGCATTTTGGATTTTGGTCGCAAACTCTTTCATGCAGCACCCTGTAGGTTATGAAATCGAAAACGGACGTGCAGTCATGACAAATTTTTTTGAGTTATTAACAAATCCTTATGTTCTCGGCGAATATTTCCACTCATTTTTTGCAGGAATTACAACGGCGGGATTTTTGGTTATAACGGTTTGTGCGTGGAAAATTGTCACTGATGAAATTTCCCGCGAAATGTTTATAAGAACTCTCCGCCGTGCAGTTTTATATACTTTGCTGGGAGTTTTCGGCGTTATGGGATCAGGTCACCTGCACGCACAATATTTGGCAAAAGCAAATCCCATGAAACTTGCCGCATTTGAAGCACTTTGGGAAACTGAAAATCCTGCACCGTTTGCCATTTATGCGGACGTAAATCAAGAAATGAGAAGAAACGATTCAGAAATTTTAATTCCGTATATGTTTACTTTCATGGTTCATAATTCTTTTGAAGGCGAAATCAAGGGAATTAACAATTTGCAGAAAGAGTACATGGAAACTTACGGACCGGGAAATTATATTCCTGACGTGAAAGGAATGTTCTGGAGTTTTCGTGCGATGGTCGGTATCGGCGGACTTTTGCTTTTTGTAACTTTCGTTATGGGAATGGCGGTATTTTTCTTTGAAGAAAAATTAAAATACTGCTGTTTTTTAAAGTTGATGCCGTTATTACTTCCTCTGCCGTTTATCGCAAATTCTGTAGGCTGGTACATAGCTGAAGCAGGTCGTCAACCTTGGATAGTTGTAGGACTTCAAAAAACTGTTGAGGCAGTCAGCTCGAATTTAACAAGCGGAGAAGTTTGGCTGACTTTGATAGGTTTCACGGCGGTATATTTATTTCTTGCAGTGCTGGCAGTTTTCACGGCTGTATCATTTATCCGCAGAACAAAAATCAGCGAGGAGGAATAAGTCATGGATTTAAATATTATTTGGTTCATTTTGATAACTGTACTCTTCACGGGATTTTTTATTCTTGAAGGTTTTGATTACGGCGTGGGAATGTTGCTTTTTAATCGCCCGCTTAATGAACGAAATCAACTTATCCGCTCGATTGGCCCTCATTGGGACGCAAATGAAGTTTGGATGATAACTGCAGGCGGAGCAAGTTTCGCGGCGTTTCCGCATTTTTACGCGTCGATGTTCAGCACTTTTTATATCGCGTTATTTTTAATGCTCTTGGCTTTGATAATGCGAGGAGTTGCCTTTGAACTTCGCGGAAAATTCAATAGTTCCGACTGGAAAACATTTTGGGACGGAGCAATAATTTTTGGAAGTTTTGTCCCTGCACTTTTATGGGGAGTTGCGACGGCAAATTTATTGAGAGGTCTGCCGATTGATTCTGAAATGCACTATCTGGGAGGATTTTTTGACCTGTTAAGCCCTTACACAATTTTGGCAGGAGTATTTTTTGTCTTGCTCTTTGCATTTCACGGAATAACTTTTTTGATGATGAAAATTTCTGACGAAAGAATTTTACTTGACTTGAGAAGAAAATCATCATTTGCAGGAATTGCGACATGGGTGGCTTATCTGCTTTTCATAATTGCAAGCGTCTTTGAAACTGATGTAATGTCAAAAACTGTCGGCGTAATAATTTTTGCGGCGGCACTCGGAGTACTTTCAAGCGGCTGGCAGTTTGCAAGGGCAGGAAGGCAGAAATCTGCATTTACTTGCACCACTGTTACAATCGCAATGACGACAGTCGGACTTTTCGTTGCACTTTTCCCGCGTCTTATGGTTTCAAGTTTAACGCCCGAATGGAGTTTGACAATTTATAATTCCGCATCAACTCCGCACACTTTGACAATAATGACAGTTGCGGCAGTGATTTTTGTCCCGATAGTTTTGGCTTATCAGTTCTGGACTTACAAAACTTTCAAAGAAAGAATTTCCCCAAGTAATTCAGACGCACATTAACAAAGGCAGGGATTTAAAATGAAAAAATTTTTATCGGCTTTTGTTGTCGGCGTGATGATTTTTTCCGTGTTGTCTGTAGTTTTGGCAGCCGGTTATGTCGGAAATGCAAATTCAAAAATTTTTCATTATTCGGACTGCAGTTTTGTCGGAAAAATGAATTCCGCAAACAAAGTTATTTTTAGTTCTCGTGATGAAGCAGTTCAAAGCGGTTATCGACCGTGCAAGAAATGCCATCCTTGAAAAATAAAAAAGCTCCTTCAAATCGAATGAAGGAGTTATTTTTTTTTATTTTTAGTCGTTGCGAATAAAATCTTGAATCGTCAATTTTTTATTCGGCGGATTGTTTCTGGTTGACAAAAGATTATTAACGGGAATTTCTACGCTGTTCACCTGTGAAAGTTCCTGTCCGTCATGAGTTTTCAAAACAACTTCAAAATTATCTCCGTCATGGATTGAGTCGGCAAAGTCTGCCTCATGTCCGTTGACTTTGATAGAAAAAGTAATACGGCTTTTTGAGTCGGGAGCTTTGAAATTTACTGCAAGAAGTGCATCGGAAACTGTGACGGATTTTTTTTCGGTCTTTGCATATTCTATGACAGCATCATCATTTATAAAAGTATTCATAGTTGCGGGTCTGCCGTTTACCATTAAATTTATTTTGGCAGTTGTCGGAATTTCAAATTCATCGCCGTTATAGATAATTTTTATGTGAGAATTTATTCCCGAAATATTTATAATGTCAGAAACTTTCAAAGTATCTTTCGCGATATAGTCAATGCTGTCACCGTCTTTAATCGGCAAAGAAATTTGTACGGGGCTTTCGTCCATCAAAATTTCTGGCGTGCAGGTGTAATGAGTTCTTCTGCCGTTGAGTGTGTAATAAATTTTTCTGCCCGTCGGAGGATAACCCGCGAGCCTTAAAACTTCGCCGACTGTATGAGGAGAAATGGTTTTAACTTCGTCACCGTCTTTCAAAATTCTGTTGAGCAAACTAAATTCACCGTTAACAGTAACTTTCGGGGAAATTTTTTCTTCATTGCCGTTAATTTTTACTGAAAAACCTTTATCCAAAGTTACGACTTCTCCAAGAGTAACTGTAGGAGTTTTTCCGTCTGTTCCGCGTTCAACAGTTATAACGCTGTCATTTTCTATTTTACTTTCAAGTGTTGCGGATTTTCCATTTAAAGTTAATTTCGCCAAAGTTCCCATACTGCCCGGAAAAACTTTTTTTTCTCCGTCAACCATGACCATTAAACCTAGTCCGGGCTTGCCGTTCATTTTTTTCATCTGAATTCCCGCACTTAAAAGAGCGTCGCCGATATTTAATTCGCGGAAATGAAATAAAGTATATTCGGAATTATTCACATAAACGGTAAGGAAATGCAAAGTATTTGTCGAGGCAATTTTTAAAATTCCGAGCGGAGTTACCGCATCAGGCAGACAAAGTTCTTTCGGTATGCTTGAAATGCCGTCAACAACATCAGGTCTGCGGACACCGACTCTCATTTCAGGAATATTTAAAGCGTCCGCAACATATTTTTGCAAATGCGGAGTAAGAGCACCGCCACCGACTAACATGACAGCTTGAGGAGTTTCGCCGCCGTTTAAATCGTAGACAGTTTTTGCAATAGCTGAAGCAAGTTTTGAAATATTTTCTTCGATTGGCGAAATAATTTCTTCAGCCGACAAAACATGAGTGCCGCCCAAAATATCGGTAAATTTTGCACTTTCACCGAGTGCGGCTTTTCGTTTAACTTCTTCCGCAACATTAAAATCCAACAGAAATTTTTGACTTAAAGCCTCTGTGACTTCATCGCCCGCAACAGGCACCATTCCATAAGCAATAACAGAACCGTTTTTTGTAATTGCAACGTCAGAAGTTCCTGCACCTATATCCACCAAAACTAAATTTAAATGACGCATTGTCGGAGGAATCAAAACATTTATCGCGGCAATCGGTTCAAGTGTCAAGGCTTTCATTTCAAGTTTTGAATAAGTTAAAGCACTTTGCATGGAGTCAATAACTTGACGCGGGAGAAAAGTTGCAATAACAGTTGCCTTGGCAGTTTTTCCACGCTGACCGATTAAACTTTTTAATCTTATTCCGTCGAGTTCGTAACTTATCACACTGAACCCGACGCAATAATAATTTGAATTTTTTATAGTTTGAGATTCTGCAATTCTGGATTGGGCAAGCTGTACGCCCGCAAAATCCAAACTGCTCTGTTGTTCCGCCGTAACTATTCCATGTAATTCAACTTCAGCCGTCGCAGTCATTGTATAAAGTGCACGACCTGCCGCCGCAACTGCCGCACTTTTTAATTTGCCGACTTTTTCTATAAGTGCGTCGCGTACTTTGTTAATTACTGCGGAAACTTGCGGAACGTCATGAATTTGTCCGTCAAGCATTGCTCTTGTTTGGTGTTCTTCGCGGTGAGTGGCGATAATTTTTAATTGTCCTTTGTCGTCTTTTTCCGCAACAATTCCTATGACGGATCTTGTTCCAATATCAAGTGCAAAAAGTTTTTCTCGTACGCTGCTTTTAATATCTGAGTTATCGACATCAATTTTTTTTGCAAGTCCTCTTCTGGTTTTTGGAGCAGATTTTTTTTCTTCGGTGGCTGAAATATCTTCTGTATCAACTTTTTTTCTTCTTGTGCGTTTCGGTTTTTCTTCGACGGCTGAAATATTTTCTGTGTCAATTTTTTTACGTCTTGTACGTTTTGGCTTTTCTTCGACGACGGGAATTTTTTCTTCGTCTTCAGTCAAAATTTTTTTCTTTCTCGGCATGAAATTTCACTCCGTTTTATTTAAAGGTTATTCAATTTATTTCGCGAATTACAAAGATAATCCTTTTATGTAATTAGGAATTAGGAATGAGGAGTTAGGAATTAAGACTTCTGAGTTTTCATTCCACATTCCTAATTCCACATTCCTAATTAAATCAAGGGTGGTGTAAAATTTGATCGGAAATAGAGAAGTTATCACAGGCGGAGATTTTAAAAGAATGGTTTCCGGTGCTTACAGTGAGTTCTTGCTGGAGTATGAAAACATAAACGGGCAGGAAGGAGTTGGAACTCTGCCCGGCACTCATATTTTGCGGACAATGGGAGCGGCTGTCATGACTTTGTACGATGCAAAAGAAGACAGTATCGGCGGTTTAAGCAGATTGACAGCAACTGCCGCAGTTTTCGGAGCAAGAGGAAATGCGGGAGTAGTTTTGGCTCAAATGTTTCGCGGAATAAGTGCGGGCTTGGTCGGAAAATATGACGCTACAGGTTCGGAATTCGGAAAGGCTTTTCAGTACGGAATTTTATACGCTCAAAGAGTTCTCCCCGAAAAATCTGAAATTCCTTTTATCACTGTTGCAAAAGCCGTAGCAAAAGGTGCTTATCATGCAGTAAGGGACGGCAGACCTATTTCGGAAATTTTGGAAAAAGCAATTAAAGCCGGTGAAGAGGCTGTTGAAAAATCAGGAAAAAATGACGCCGGAGCTCATATAATGTTCAGTTTTTTGAAAGGCTGTTTGAAAGGTCTGGACGGAAATTTTGTTTCTCCTGCAGTCAGTTTATCGCTCGGTCTTGGTATCCATAAAAATATGCCCGACCCGCGAAATGACAGAGTTCGCCCGTACTGCGTAAGATTCCGCGTAAAAAATTCTAAGGCAAGTATTCCCGAAATTGAAAGACAAATGAGAGATTTAAGCAGTTTTTCTATTGCCGAAAGAATGAACGGCGGTTTTGAAATTCATCTGCATACCGATCATGTCGGCAAGACGATTGATCAGGCGTTAGGCTGGGGACCTTTAAGCGACGTGAAAATTATAAATATGAGCGAAACTCATTCCCTTCCCGCTCATGATGCTTTGATGAAAGTTGCGGCGTTGGCTGTTGCAAAAAATTCTGAAGAGGCACAAAAATTACAAGATGCAGGAGCGTCAATTTTAGTTTCGGGAAGTGAGGAGTCATCGCCGTCACTTGCTGAAGTTGTCGGGGCGGCTCATTCTGATTTAGCGTCAAGTTATGTTTTAGTTTCTTCCAGCAGAGATTTCAGACTTGTATTTAAGCAGGCTAAAAAACTTTTGGGCAGTCGTGTTGAGTTGGTACTGGCAGAAAGTTTTGAAGAGGCTGTCGCTGCTTTGAAAAAATTTTCTACCGCATTGAGTGCCGAAGAAAATTCAAAAATCATGAGCGGAAAAAAATAACAGTAACATATAAAAAAACTCCCGCGAAATTTTTTCATGGGAGATAATTTTTTTGTGCAGAAAGGCGTTGATTAAAAAATGGATTTTATAACTCAGACGATGACGATTGAAAATAAAAGCATGGAAATTATCGCACCGCATTTAAAAAATTTAAATTTATC
>JAFZMV010000141.1 GCA_017553205.1 Selenomonadaceae bacterium
CCTTATTCTTAATGGCTGTGCCAAGCAACCTCTACACTGTTGCCTTTCGGCTTCAGCTTACTTTTCTTCTTATTTGCAAAGTACTTCTTTAGCACCCGTGACTGTCGACATATTGTCCTCCCTAAGGTCTGGGTGAGTACACCTCTTGAGCAACCTCAAACCCGAAACGACTTCACTACTTGCAAGGTACGAGCCGTTGATGTTTTTTCACTATTTTTTTATAGAGGAAAGCTAACCCCTGATTGAATTTTAAAATATGTACTATTGAAAGTCAATATTGCGGCTTATATCCCCATAGCTAAAGCTAGGGGTTTTACGCCGCTTTCTGATAAAATGAACTGTTAAAATCTTATCCCTTCATCTCGCAAAAATCCCAGTTCATATATCTGCGGCAAAATTTTTTCCATATGAATTTCATTTTCTTGACAGTCAAGACGCATTGTTGTATATTTAGCGAAATTTAAACTGAAAAATAAATGAAAAGAAAAGTTCGGATCGGGCGGTGAAGTTGCAGACTTCATGAAATTCTAAAGGAGAATTTTGTCATGAAAAAGTTAGTAATATTTTTGGCGGTAGTAGTTGTTGCGTTGTCGGCTTTTTTAGTTTGGCTTTTTGAAAGAGATGCGGACGGCGTACCAATTTTGAGTTATCATCGAGTGAATGACATTGATTCAGATTCATTTACTTTAACGGTTGAACAATTCGATGCACAGATGAAATATTTAGTTGATGACGGTTTTACGGTTATCACTCCCGACGAACTTTTGAACGCTTGGGAAGGCAAGGGAAAGTTACCGAAAAAGCCCGTTGTAATTACTTTCGATGAGGGAAGTGTAGATAACTATAAAAATGTTTTTCCGATTCTGCAGAAGTATAATTTGAAGGCGACAATTTTTGTTATTACTGATAATGTCAATCTTTATCCAAATTATTTGACATGGGATCAAGCCAGAGAAATGCAGAACAGCGGACTTGTTGACATTGAAAGCCACACTTTAAGCAATAAAAGTTTCAAGCATATTTATTCGCGGGATAAACTTTGGGATCAAATTTACGGATCGAAACAGGCAATAGAATGGTATTTGAAAAAGTCTGCAAAATTTATCGCGTATCCTGAAGGAAAATATACTGTAGAAGCTGAGGAACTTTGCAAAGAGGTCGGCTATCGTGCGGGATTTACTGTTGACTATGGTTTGGCACGTAAAGACCCGAAAAATTATGTGCTGGACAGAATTCCGATTTATGGGGCAAATTCTCATACTCTTTTTAGATTCAAAATGCGTCTGAAAGGGGCTCCGATTGTTGCTCCTCTAATGAGATTTAAAGAAAGTTTGATTAAGGACGGAAATGCAGAGATAGCGGATCTCATTCCAATACCATGATGATTAGAAGTTAGGAGTTAGAGGTTAGAAATTTTAATTTCTGATTGAAGAAGGCGGATTTTTAATGAATTTTTCAAAGCTGACGACTGAGCAAAGAAATTCTGCAAGTGAAAATATTGATAAATGTTCGACGCTGGAAATGTTGAAAATAATTAATGACGAAGATAAAAAAGTCGCTCTTGCTGTCGAAAAAGTTCTTCCAAATATCGCAAAGGCTGTGGAAATTTCCGCCGAAAAACTTTCAAACGGCGGAAGAATTTTTTATACGGGTGCGGGAACTTCGGGACGGCTCGGAGTTTTGGACGCGTCAGAATGTCCGCCGACTTTTGGAACTTCGCCTGAACAAGTTCAAGGAATTATCGCGGGTGGAAATGTCGCTTTAATCAGTGCCGTTGAAGGTGCTGAAGATGATAAAAATGCGGCGATTACAGATTTAGAAGAAAAAAATTTTAACAAGGCTGATATTTTAATCGGAATTGCCGCATCAGGTCGGACACCATATGTTTTGAGCGGGATTGAGTACGCAAAAAAAATTGGTGCGGTAACTGTCGGAATTTCCTGCGTTGAAAATTCTGCTCTTGCAAAAATTTCTGATATTGAAATAACTCCGATCACAGGTGCGGAAGTTATAACCGGCTCAACTCGAATGAAAGCCGGAACTGCAACAAAAATGATTTTGAATATGCTGACTACCGGCACAATGATTAAACTTGGCAAGGTTTACGGAAATTTGATGGTTGACGTTCAGGCAACAAATGAAAAACTCCGCGACCGTGCAAAAAGAATTGTAATGGAATGTGTCGGCTGCAGTGAAGAAGACGCCTTAAATGCTTTAGAAAAATCAGGGGGGAATGCGAAAAGAGCAATAAATTTTTTTAAATGATTTTTCAGGGCTTTCTCAAAATTTTTTTATAAGGAGGTTTGAAAATGAGAAACGGAATTTCTGTATATGCCGGGCTTGGTTACAGCGTCGAAGAAAATATTTCTTTGATTGAGAAAGCCGCCGCACTCGGCATGAAAAAAATTTTTACTTCCGCACATATTCCCGAAAGTTTTGACGGCGGAGAAAAATTTTTTGAAGAGTTTACGGAAATAATTTCTACAGCTGTAAAAAATAATTTTGAAGTTATTCTTGATGTTGATTCTGAACATATTTCGGAATTTGATTTTGAAGGCTTGACGATTCGACTTGATGACGGTTTCAACGTTCAGCAGATTTCAGAATTAAGCCGCAAGAAAAAAATTCAACTTAATGCATCGACTATTACGAATAATTTTTTAATTTCGCTGAAAAATAACGATGCCGATTTTAAAAATATTTCGGCTTTGCACAATTTTTATCCGCATATTCATACAGGGCTGGACACCTATTTTTTTGAGAATCAAAATAAAATTCTTCATGATTTCGGAATATCTGTCGGGGCATTTGTTCCAAGTCAAAAGGGACGACGACGACCGCCACTTTTTGAAGGTCTGCCTACTCTTGAGGACTGCAGGAATTTTTCAACTGATTTATCGGCAAGATTTTTGGCGGCACTCGGAACAGATTTTATAATTATCGGCGACGGACTCCCGACTGATGAAGAAGTTGCGGCAGTTTCCATAATTACCGACGACGAAATTATTATGACTACGGAACTTTTGACGGACGACGAAACAACTATCGGACTTTTAAATAATTCTTTTACGCGACGACCTGACATTTCAAAATCTGTAATTCGTGCAGTTGAAGGCAGAAAATTTTTAAAAGAGTCTGGCGGAACCATTCAACCTGATAATTCTCCCGTTGAAAGAAATTTCGGAGATATTACCGTTGACAATTCAAATTTCGGAAGGTATGAAGGAGAAATACAAATTGTTGAAAATATTTTGCCGCCGGATTCAAGAGTAAACAGAGCCGCAAAAATTTCAGATCAAGAAAGTTTTTTGAAAGGCTACATAAAACCGGGACAAAAATTTTCATTCAGATTTGCAGATGTCGGAGGGTTGAGTAAATGAAATTAAAAATTTTATCAGCAACAGTCGCAATTTTGTTTTTACTTTCTGCAAGCGTTCAAGCCTCGCCGACTCTTTCAAAAAATTCTACAGGCGAAGAGGTTATCGCACTTCAGAAAAAACTTTATTTGATAGGTTACGCGATTACAGAAATTGACGGGATTTTTGGAAATGAAACCGAAAAAGCTGTTTCGGATTTTCAAAAAGATCAGAAAATCAGCGTAACGGGAATTGTAACAAATGCTACTTGGCGAGCTTTACAAAAAGCAAAACCTGTCAAAGGTCGTACGCTTGAAAAAACTAATCAGCAGAAAGACGCAAAGACGAAAGAACATAAAGTAAATACTTTGAAAGAACCTTCATCGCCTGCAAAAGACGGGACAGCCGTTTCATTCGGAAAAACTTTTATGAATAATCAGCAAGGAATAAAAATTATTGAAACCGGCAAAAAATATATCGGCGTTCCGTATGTTTTCGGAGGAACAACGCCAAAAGGTTTTGACTGTTCAGGATTTGTACAATTTATTTTTAAACAACATGGATTTATACTTCCGCGTCTTGCCGATGAACAATATTTGCTTGGAACTTCGGCAAAAGTTTCTCAATTATCAGCGGGAGATTTGGTATTCTTCTCAACTTATACTGCAGGTGTTTCACATTGCGGAGTTTATGTCGGTGACAGAAATTTTATTCATGCATCATCAAGTAAAGGTATCAGAATTGATTCATTAGACAGCGATTATTGGAAAACAAAATTCGTCGGAGCAAAGAAAATTATAGATTGAAGATTTGAGAATTGGAAAGGTGGAAAGGCTGAAAAAATTATTTTCCGCCTTTTATTTTTTTATAATGTGATGGGGCGATTGTATGAAAATGCAAATAAGTAATGATTTAAGAAAAATTAAGAAAAAAATTTTAAATGGTGAAAGACTTACAAGAGATGAAGGAATTACTTTATTTAATTGTAATGAATTTGCTTGGCTGGGTTCTTTAGCTGATGAAGTCAGAAAAAGAATGTCCGACGATCTTGTTTATTATAACGTCAACTGCCATGTAAATCTTACAAATATTTGTACTGCACGCTGTAAATTTTGTGCGTTCGGTCGTGATGAAAAATCTGACGGAGCATACGCCATGACGATTGAGCAGGTTATAAATTTAATTAACGACGCTTTAAAAGATCCGAATATGTCAGGCTTGCATATTGTCAGCGGTCTGCACCCGACTTGGAAATTTGAAGATTATCTCGAAATTATAAAAACTATTCATGAAAAATTTCCCGAACTTTATATCAAAGGTTTCACTGGAGTAGAGATAACTCACTTTGCAAAAATTTCAGGGCGGAGCGTCGAAAATATTTTAACTGAATTGATAGACGCGGGACTTCAAGCGATTGCGGGAGGCGGTGCAGAAATTTTATCTGACAGAGTCAGAAATTTACTTTGCCCGAAAAAAGCAACTGCAGAAGAATGGCTGAATGTTGCAAGAACTGCCCACAATCTCGGATTAAAAACTAATGCCTCCATGCTGTACGGTCATATTGAAACTATTGAGGAAAGAGTGGATCATTTAATAAAACTTCGTGAACTTCAGGACGAAACAGGCGGCTTTCAAACTTTTATTCCGTTTCCGTTCCTTCCGAAAAATACCGAACTCGGCAAAAATTTTAAACAAACTTCAATGTGGGACGATTTGCGGACTATAGCAGTTTCAAGACTTATGCTCGATAATATTAAAAACATAAAAGCATATTGGGTGATGTTGACTGTGCCTGTTGCTCAAGTTGCGTTGAATTTTGGAGCGAATGACATTGACGGAACAATTCACAAAGAAACAATTTTGCATGACGCAGGGGCAAGCAGTCCGACAAATTTGGCGGAAGACGAAATTATAAAAATTATTCATGAAATTGGAAGAGTTCCTGCGGCATGTGACTGCAATTATAATATTTTGAGGATTATCGAATGAAAAATATTTTACAGACTGCAAGAAAAAAAGCTGAAAATTTAGAGCGAATAAATTTTGATGAGGCGTTGGCACTTTACAAAGAAAATGATTTATTACTTTTAGGGAGAACTGCCCGCAAAATTAAAGAATCAAAGAGCGGGAAAAAAATTTTTTACATCGTCAACCGTCATATAAATTTGACAAATATTTGTTCTTCAAATTGTCCGCTGTGTGCTTTTCAGTGTCAAAGCGGGGATAATCGCGGCTACACTCTCGAACTTGATGAGATTGATAACATTTTGCAGGATTTTTCAAAAGTCGAAAATCTTTCCGAAATTCATGTTGTCAGTGCGATTCACCCAGAAAAAAATTTTTCTTATTATCTCGACGTTATCAAGAAGATAAAAAATTTTTTCCCAAGCGTTTCGATAAATGCTTTTACGCCTGCAGAAATTTTTAATTTTGCGAAGACTGAAAAAAAATCTTTTGCGGAAATTTTAACGACTCTGAAAAATTTTGGCGTTGACACTTTACCGGGAGGAGGTGCAGAGATTTTTTCTCCTCGTGTTCGTGAAATTATCTGTCCGAAAAAACTTTCTGGCGGTGATTGGCTGGAAATTATGGAAACCGCTCATAAAATCGGAATGAAAACAAATGCATCAATTCTTTACGGGCATGTTGAAACTGTCGAAGAAAGAATTGAACATTTAATAAAACTTCGCGAACTTCAAGACAAGACAAACGGTTTTCAAGCTATGTTATTATTTCCGTTTTTCCCGAAAAATACCGAACTCGGAGAAAAATTTAATATTCGTCAAGTAGGAGCGTGGGAAAATTTAAAAATGCTGGCACTTTCCAGAATTGTTTTGGATAACTTCGACCACTTCAAAGCGTTTTGGGTTATGCTGACTTTGCCTGTTGCCCAGCTTGCTTTATCATTCGGGGCGGACGATTTGGACGGAACAATAGGCGAAGAAAAAATTATTCATGCTGCCGGTGCAAAAGGTGATTCCGTCATGACAGTTGGAACTTTGCGGGAAATAATTTCTGAAGTCGGCTATATTCCGACAATGCGAAACAGTTTTTATAATTAAGCGGAGAAAAATTTTTATGAGAATTGAAAAAAATGATGCGATAAATTTTTTGGCTGACGGTGATTTGCTTGAACTCGGAGAAACTGCCGATAAAATTCGACAAAAAAAATTTGGCAACGTCACAACTTTTATCATCGACAGAAATATAAACTACACAAATATTTGTCAGAATGAGTGTAAATTTTGTGCGTTCTTCAGAAAAAAAAATCATGCGGACGCTTATCTTTTAAGCTACGAAGAAATTTTAGAAAAAGTTCGTGAAACTGTTGAGGCCGGCGGAACTCAAGTTATGATTCAGGGCGGTCTTCATCCCGATTTGCCGTTGTCTTATTATGAAAAAATGTTACAGCTTATCAAAAAAAATTTTGATATTACAATTCATTCTTTCACGGCGACGGAAATTCAACATTTTGCAAGACTTGAAGGAATTTCAATTTTAGAAACTTTGAAACGTTTGCAATCGGCGGGGCTTGACAGTTTACCCGGCGGGGGTGCTGAAATTTTAGTTGATGAAGTGCGGAAAAAAATCAGCCCAAAAAAAATTATGTCAGATGACTGGCTGAACGTCATGAAACTTGCTCACAGTATCGGAATGAAAACTACTGCAACAATGGTTATCGGATTCGGAGAAACTTTTGAACAACGTGCAGAACACATGGAAAAAATCAGAAATCTTCAAGATGAAACGGGCGGTTTTCGTGCGTTTATTACTTGGACTTATCAGCCGAAAAATACTGCACTTGGCGGAAAAAAAATAAATTCTTTTGACTACATGAAAACTTTGGCAGTCACAAGAATTTTTTTAGATAATATTGAACATATTCAAGGCTCTTGGGTTACTCAAGGCGAAAGAATCGGTCAGCTTACTTTGGGATTTGGTGCGGACGATTTGGGAAGTATCATGCTTGAGGAAAATGTTGTTAAGGCGGCCGGAACTTCTTTTGAAATGTCTACTCAAAAAATGATAAATCTGATTAAAGACGTTGGAAAAATTCCCGCACAAAGAAATACTAAGTACGAAATTTTAAAAACGTACAAATAAAACTGGGAATCACGAAAGAAAAATCTCATTCCAAATTCCTCATTCCTAATTCCCAATTATTCAAGTGGTGTGCTCGGCGGGAGTCGAACCCACGCTTTCAGCTCCGGAGGCTAACGTCCTATCCACTGGACTACGAGCACAACATAACAGCGATAACTCTATCACAAAAAAAATTAGCTGTC
Organism: Selenomonadaceae bacterium; assembly: GCA_017553205.1. Classification (GTDB taxonomy): domain Bacteria; phylum Bacillota; class Negativicutes; order Selenomonadales; family Selenomonadaceae; genus Quinella. The sequence continues at coordinate 7,643 of JAFZMV010000141.1, forward strand.
AATTTCACTAAAATATTTATCATTGCAAACTGAAAAAAATATGTTAAAATATCCCCGCTCTAAAGTGGGCAGATTAGTCGATATATTTTTTTGTATCGGCTTTATGGAAGGAGTTATTGACCAGATGTTTGGATTATTCGGCGGATCGCGCGACATGGGAATCGATCTTGGTACGGCGAATACACTTGTGCATGTTAAAGGTCGCGGAATTGTTCTGCGTGAACCTTCAG
>JAFZMV010000142.1 GCA_017553205.1 Selenomonadaceae bacterium
GTTGGAAAAGAATCGCCGTTTGTGGAAAAATTGTGAACGTAAACTTCACACTTCAATGCAGATGACTGTTCTGGCTTTACTTACTCTTATTCTCAAAAGATTTTAGACAGGTTCTTAGAACCGTCAAAAAGCATATTTTTTACTTTCACAAGATTATTACTCCGGCGATTAAAAATAAACAAAAATTTTTTGAAATCCTGTATTGACGAAACTTAATTTTTTTTGCTGTGAGATTTATTGTCGCCGGAGTAATAAAACGCCTTACGTTTCTGCTCAAATTTCAGCTTGACTTTTCATAGCTGGTCTATGCTAAAATTGTCGAAATTATTTAGTATAGGAGAGTTTTTTATTTTGGACTTGATAGAAATTTTTTCAAAAGGCGGGCCCGTGATGTATCTGCTTTTGCTGACTTCTGTTTTCACCGCCGCAATAGGAATAGAAAGATTTAGATTTTATAATTATGCGGAAAGCGGCGGAGAAGATTTTTTAAATTCTCTAATCGACAGAACCGACAAACAGAACATTGAAGGAATTTTAAATTTCTGCCAAAGTCAAAAAGGAAGTGCCGCCACCGTAGCAGTCAGCGGAATTAAAGCCGCAATTTTAGGAAATAATGTAGAATCCGCTTTAAATATTTCTTACGTCGAAGAGGCTGTTAAACTTCGTGCAAGATTAAATTATTTGTCGATGATTGTGACTCTTGCTCCGTTGCTCGGACTTCTCGGAACAATTTTCGGAATGATTGACGCATTTAATATTTTCAATCTTCAGGCAGGTCAGCCGCTTGCAATTACAGGAGGAATCGGAGAGGCATTAACCGCAACTGCCGCAGGATTATGCGTCGCAATATTCTCGTTGATAATTCATACTTATCTTTCACAAAGATTGGACGAAATTTTATCTGAACTGGACAGAGTGTCGGCAGTTGTTTTGAATATCGCAGAAAAGAAAGGTCTTGCATAATGAAACACAGAAATTTCAGGGAAAAAAATCAACCTTCCGTCATGATAATTCCGATGATTGACATTATGCTTTTCCTGCTAGTTTTTTTTATGATAAGTACAATTTATATGGTACAGGTAAATACTTTGCAGGTAAGTCTTCCGCAATCGTCAAATGCCGTTCAAGAAACACGACCGAATATAATTCTTGTGACAGTTACTGCGGACGGAGAAATTTTTTTTGATAAAGACTCGTCACCAAGTCAGAATTTTGCAGAAAAAATTTATAATTCTTTGCAAGCTGACAAAGAGGCAGTTTTTGTAATTCGCGGGGATAAGTCTGCGAAATATGGAAATATTGTTTCTGTTCTGGATACGCTGAAAAAATTCGGAGCTCGTCATGTTTCAATCGCGACGGAAATTAAAAAGACTGCCGAACCATGAAAAAATATTCTCCACACTGGCGGACAGTTTTTTTGACGGCGATAATTTTTCATTTTTTTATCGGAGTGATACTTTTTTTCGCACTGCCGTATTTTTTTCCGAAAAACGAACCGAAAGAAATTCAAGAAATAAGCTGGATAGACGTGAATTTTGTTGAAAATGAAATTTCCGCTGACGAAGAAAAATTTGAAAAAATTCCTGAAAATGTTCCTGCAAGACAAGAAATTTTTTCTGCAGAATTTCCGCCGATAATTTTACCGCCCGCCCCTGAACCTGTTTACATAGAGAAAAAAAATAATCCGCCTGCCGAAATTCCTGAACCGCCGAAAATTTTAAAAAATCCTCTGCCGACAAAAAAAGAAGAAAGCGAAATCAAAAATAATTCTGCCGAAAATAAAAAGTTTGATGAAGTTCAAAAAGAGGGCAGACAGCTTTTAAAAGTTTCTCCAGTTACCGTCAAAGAATTTTATCCGCCAAAAGACAGTGAAACAAATTTTAAAGGCTATGTTTCTGTTGCCGTGACAATCGACAAGGAAGGAAAAGTTAAACAGACGAAAATTGTTTTGCCTTCAGGAAATACGACGATTGATAATTTGGTTGAGGAATACGCAAAAAAATGGCTTTTCAAACCTGCTTTGGATCAGGACGAAAAGCCAATGGAATGTGAAAAAATTATTACGTTCGATTTTAAAAAATTTGCCGATAACTGAAAAATTTTTACTCCTCTAAAACTCTGGGGACTTTAAAATATCCGTCCTCTTTCAAGGGAGCATTTGACAAGGCAAGTTCTCTGTCGAGAGATTCTTTTACTTCGTCTTTGCGGAAAACATTCTGCATCGGTAAAGCGTAAGTTGTCGGCTGGATATTTTCGGTATCAATCGACTGAAGATTTTCAACATAAGTCAAAAATTTATCCAGCTGTTCAATAACTTCGGCAGATTCATTTTCATCAATTTTTAAACGCGACAAACTCGCAACAGTTTTAATATCGTTTTCAGTAACTTTCAAAAAATTTTCCTCCAATCATTTTGCTTTTTCCAGTACATTCCCAAGTTCAACAATATTAACGGTAGCCGTTCCCATTTTTCTTACGGCAATTCCCGACGCATAATTTGAAACGCGGGCAGCAACAGACGGAGCAAGCCCTGCAGTTAGTGACATCATAAAAGCCGCAACACATGTATCGCCTGCACCTGATACATCAAAAACTTCGCTTTTGTCAGCTACGGGAATATGATGAACCGCTCCGCCACGTTCAAATAAACTCATTCCCAATTCTCCGCGAGTAATCAAAACGCCATGAGCATTTAATTTGCTTAAAAGTTCCGTACCCGCAGAAATTAAAGAAGTCATGTCAGTGACAGGGTGACCGACAAAATTTGCAAGTTCGGAATCATTCTGCTTGGCAAAACCTATTCCGCCAAAATCGCCGATATTATAACGAGAATCAACAATACTGGGAACTTTATTTTGTCCTGCGTATCGAATGACCAATTTTTTTACGGTGTCCGTAATTGTTCCCGCACCGTAGTCACTAAAAATAATTCCTTCGACATTCGGCAGAATTTTATCAAGTTTGGAAATTAAAGCTGCCTCCATTTTTTTTGACAGAGGTTCTTTACTTTCGCGATCAATTCTGACAATCTGTTGACTGACAGTAGCACGTCCGCCCGCAATGATTCTGGTTTTTGAAATTGTGGGGCGTGTTTTATCCATAACAAGTCCTTCGAGGTGAACTCCGTTATCTCCCAAAAGTTTTCTAAGATTTTCGCCGTTTTTATCGTCGCCCAAAACTCCGACGGCAAAAACTTCTCCGCCTAAACTTGCAACATTTGCGACGACATTTGCCGCACCGCCCGCAACAACTTTTTCGCCTGCCTCTTCCAAAACTAAAACAGGAGCTTCGCGTGAAATTCTGGAAATTCTTCCGTCAACATAAACGTCTGCAACCATATCCCCGACAATTAAAATTTTTTTGCCGCGAATTTTTTTAGTAACATAATCCAACTTCTGCAAGTCCCCACCTCCAATTTTTTAAGGGTAAAAAGGCAGCCTGTCAAGTGCGGTCGATTCGTCGAAACCTGCCGCAATGTTGAAATTTTGAACCGCCTGACCTGCCGCACCTTTAACTAAATTATCAATCGCAGAAAGTACAATAACTCTTCTTGTTCTTTCGTCGATATGCCAAGCAATGTCACAATAATTTGAACCGCGTACGAATTTTGTTTCGGGATAAGCATTTCTGCCTAAAAGACGAATAAATTTTTCATTGCCGTACATTTTTTGAAAAGCCGCGTCAATAGTTCCCGCAGAAATATCTTCTTTTAAATTTGCATAACAGGTTGATAAAATTCCGCGTGACATAGGAATTAAATGCGGCGTGAAATTTATGATAACGTCTTCCCCGCTCAAATCTTTAAACGCCTGTTCAATTTCGGGCGTGTGTCTGTGATGAGCGACGTTATAAGCCTTAAAATTGTCGTAGAGTTCGGGAAAATGATTTCCAAGTTTCGGACTTCTTCCCGCTCCACTAACTCCGCTTTTTGCGTCGATGATTATAGACGAAGTATCAATCAATCTGTGCTTTGCAAGTGGAGCAAGTGCAAGAATTGAGGCGGTAGTAAAACAGCCTGCATTTCCGATAATTTTTGCGGCTTTAATTTCTTCGCGATAAATTTCTGCCAGCCCGTAAACTCTCGGAGCATTTTTATGAGTATGAGGAACTTTGTACCATTCTTCATAAATTGAAGTGTCCCTGAATCTGTAATCCGCACCAAGATCAATTATTTTTACGGGAAGATTTTCCAATTTTTTTCCAACGTCCATTGCATGACCATGAGGAAGGGCAACAAAAACAAAATCACTTTCCGCACCGATTTTTTCTATATCGTTCAAACTTTCAAGTTCTTTTTCAAAAATGTTCGTGAAGTGCGGATAAATTTCAGAAATTTTTTTGCCTGTGTGACTTTCCGAAGTGATATGAATAATTTCAACTTCGGGGTGTTTGTAGAGAATAGAAATAAGTTCTGAGCCGGCGTAACCTGTCGCACCGATTATGCTTACCTTCAACAAAAAATTACCTCCCCAAATTTTTAAAAATAAAATCCTGCATATTCTATAACTTTTTGAAACATTAAGCAATTTTTGGATTATTGTTGATGAAATTATTACTCCGACGACAATAAATGGTAAAATAAAAGTATTAAAAGAATGAATTTAAAAAAAGACGAACCTTGAAATTCGAGAGTACGTCAAAAGCAGAATAATTGAGTTTAAAGAAAAAGGATATGCAGTAAAAGAAATCGGAGAACTTTTAAATATAAACGACGATTATGCCTATCAAGTTCTGAAAAAATATAAAAAAGTGGAAACAATTTGCCTATAGAAAAAGTACGTGGCAGGAAGGTAGGAAAAGGAAGAAGATTGCCACAAGAAAAATCCGATGAAATAAAAGCTGCAATCATAAAATACAAGCCGGACTATTTTAAATTGCCGTATTCATTGTGGAGTCGAGAAGCAATCAAAGAATTGATTGAATTGAAACTGAAAAAAGAAATGCCGCTGCGTACAATTACATCGTACTTGCAACTTTGGGGAATGAAATGTCAAAGACCTGCAAAGAGGGCTACAAAACAGAATGAAGTGGCAGTTAAAGAATTTCAAGAAGCCACATTCCCGGAAATTGTGTCAAAGGCAAAAAAAGAAGGCGGAATGATTTTATTCGGCGATGAAACGGGAATTTGCAATCAAGAAAATTATCAGGACGAATATTTGAATAATATGTTGAAGAAAAATGTTCATTCGGGCGAACTTCCTCATATCGAAAAACAACTTGAAAAAAAGACTATTGACTTTATGAACAATGTTGTCATTCAGCCTGAAAAAATTTCATTTGCTTGTCGAAAAAAATCAAAAAATTTCTTAAGAAAATTTTGGTGGTGAAATTTTGCTAAAAAAAATTGAAAACAAATTAAAATTTTTGGATTTATTATTGCTTGCAGACGAAAATTTTGAAATGATAAAAAGATATATCGACAAAGGCACGATGTATATTTTTGAAGAAAATGAAATTATCGGTGAATGTGTTGTTTTGGAAAAAAATTCTGAAATTTTGGAGATAAAAAATCTTGCAGTTTATCCAAATTTTCAAAATCAAGGTTACGGCAAAAAAATTATTGATGCGATTTGCAAAAAATATCTTCGCAAATATAAAATTTTGGAACTTGGGACAGGTGATAGTCCGTTGACGATTCCATTTTATTTGAAATGTGGATTTAAATATGCAGGTCGAATTGAAAAATTTTTTATAAAAAATTATGAGTGTGAAATTTATGAATGTGGAGTAAAACTTGTTGATATGATAATTTTGCAAAAAAATTTTGCAGACTAACTATTAAGAGTCAAGGAAAATTTTGAAAAGGTTCACCGGTTTTTTTGAGGTGGCAAATGATGCGAAGAAGTTTTTTGGCAACATGAGAAAGTGCGACAAAATAATGCTTACCTTCGGAACGTTTCTTTTGGTATTACTCCGACGACAAAAAATCCTAAAAATGTGATAAAATAAAGACATGGAAAGAATGAATTTAAAAAAAGTCGGTTATGAAATTCGTGAGTATGTTCGCACAAGAATAATTGACCTCAAAGAAAAAGGCTACGAAGTAA
>JAFZMV010000143.1 GCA_017553205.1 Selenomonadaceae bacterium
AACAATATGGCTAAAATCAAGATATATTAACAAAATTTGAATATGAATTTTTATAAACTTTTAATAAAACACGGACTGAAAATCCCCGTGTCCGTGGTTCGATTCCGCGCTGAGGCACCATAAAATTTATTTTGGAAACCTTTTATTTTTTTTGTAAAATTTTATTCTAAAAAATCTCTCTGTTTGAAGTTGTTCAACAGGGAGATTTTTTATTCAGTTTCTCAAAATTCTTGCTTCCAGCGGCTTGAGTAAATTTTTTTCGGGCTGTGATTCGCTGTCAATCAAAATTTTTTTATTTGAAAATTCTTTGGGAAGTTCTGCGGGTTCTGTGGAAAAATTCACGACGGTTATCAAAGAATTTTTTTCCAGACTTCTTGAAAATGCAAAAATTTTTTCATCATCGGGAAGAAGTAATTTATAATCGCCCGCCGTCAATTCCAAATTTTCACTGCGGAATTTTGACAGCTTTTTATACCAAGACAAAACCGAATCAGGATTTTTTTCTTCGTTTTCTGCGTTTACGGTTTTATAATTTTCGTTCACGAAAAGCCAAGGAGTTCCCGTAGAAAATCCTGCATTTTTTGAGTCATTCCACTGCATCGGAGTTCTTGCATTGTCGCGGCTGAAAAAATGCACAAATTCCATCGCCTGTTCTTTCGTGAAACCTTCTTTAATTGCAAAATCGTACTGCCCATGAGATGAAATATCGTTGTATTGCTCTATAGAATTCCATGCAACATTTGTACAGCCGAGTTCCTGCCCTTCGTAGATAAAAGGAGTTCCGCGAAGTGTCAAAAGAATTGTCGCCATAGCTTTTGCCGCTTTAATTTTATCAGCGTTTTTATCAAAGAAATGATTTACTGAACGCGGCTGATCATGGTTTTCAAAAAATACGGGACACCAACCGTTGTTTTTTGTCGCGGCTTGACTGTCAGACAAAACTTTTTTCAATTCGGATAATTTCCATTCAGTCGGACGACACCAAATTTCACCATTTTTCAACGGCAAATTCATATGGCTGAACTCAAACACCATATCAAAAACTCCGTCTTTGCCGACCCATTTATTTAAATCTTCGGGAGCAACTCCGTTTGCCTCTCCCACCGTAAAAATATCATGACCGATAAAAACTTTTTGTTTAAATTCGTGCAGAAAATCCAAAATTCCCGCAGTATTTGCCGTCAAATTATGAATACCGCTCATGCCGTCCTTGCCGTCAGGTTTTCCGTCTTTAAATTCGGAGGGCTTTTTTATGTAGGTTATCGCGTCAATTCTGAAACCGCCTACACCTTTATCAAGCCAGAAATTTGCCGCGTCAAAAAGTGCTTGACGAACTTCAGGATTTTCCCAATTTAAATCGGGCTGGGCAGGTGCAAAAGTATGCAGGTAAAATTGTTTTCTTTCTTCGCAGTAAGTCCAAGCACTTCCGCCGAAAATACTTCTCCAATTTGTAGGAGCAGAGCCGTCAGGTTTTCCGTCCCGCCAAATATACCAGTCAGCTTTCGGGTTGTTTTTGCTTGACTTCGATTCAAGGAACCAAGAATTTTTATCGGAACTGTGATTATAAACCAAATCCATAACAATTTTTATATTTCTCTTGTCGGATTCGGCAATTAACTTTTCAAAATCTGCCATTGTGCCGTAACTCGGATCAATTCCCATGTAATCGGAAATATCATAGCCGTTATCAACCATCGGCGAAGGATAAATCGGAGTGAGCCAAATTGCACCCACACCCAAATTTTTCAGATAGTCCAAATGTTTTGTAATGCCGTTTAAATCGCCTGTACCGCTGCCTGTCGTGTCTGCAAAACTTTTTGGATAAATTTGATAGACTATAGTTTTTTGCCACCATTTTAAATTTTCTGCCGCCATGACTTTTGAACATCCGCTAAAAAAAAAATTCGGCAGGATTGATATAAGCAAGAGCCGTCATCGCCGCAGAAGTTTTAATAAATTCTCTTCTGTTCATAAAAAAACCTCCGAAAAAATTTTAAAAAGCTAAATTATTCCTGCAATTATGACATAGTAATAAAAAATCGGTGCGGTAAAAAAAATGCTGTCAAATCTGTCCAAAACTCCGCCATGTCCGGGAATTATAAAACCGGAATCTTTTATTCCCGCAAATCTTTTTATAACTGATTCGACTAAATCGCCGAGAGTCGCAACAATCGCCAGCAAAAATCCCGCTCCCGCCATGTAAACGAGAGGAAATCCAAAAATAAAATGACCAATTAAAATTCCCGTTGCAGTTGTTCCGAAAATTGAACCGAGAAAACCTTCAACAGTTTTTTTCGGACTGATTGACGATGCTAATTTATGAGAACCGAGAGCCGAGCCGACGAAATATGCAAAAGTATCGCTTGCCCAAGTGCAAGTAAATAAAATCCAAATTAACGCACAGCCTGTATCAAAATGCAGATTAGATAAAATTTGTGTTACATCTAAATTATTTATCCCGCCCGCAAAAATATTTTGTACGTCGTGAAGTGATTCGATAGGGTTTCTTTCTTCCGTTAAAAATCTCAACATAATTAAATGAGCGAAAGGCAGACCGATATAAAAAACTCCTGCGATTGAAACTCCCGCTTCTGCCGGGTTCATTCCCCATAAAACTGTCAGCAAAAGTATCGCCAACATTCCAAGAGTAATTACCGCTAAAAGCTCTTCAATATTTCCGAAGTAAGCACAGCACAAAATTAAAAGCAAAGTTATTGCACCGAAAATATAAGCAGTAGAAAATCCCGCTCTTGAAAATGCACTTGAATATTCATGCCAGCCGATTAAAGATAACAAAGCCGCAAAACATGCAAAAGGAAATCCTCCGAACTGAATTATCACAGCCGCTATGATTATTCCGACAATTCCCGTTATTATTCTTAAAATCAATTTTAAATTCTCCCGTCAAAAAAATTTTATATTCTGATTCTGCCTAAAAAATATTTTTCCTGCGAAGAAATTTTGCAAATCAAAAAGCCCTCCGATTAAGAGGGCTGGTTTTCGTTTTAATTCAGAAAATTATTTTCTAAATTACATCATACCGGGCATTCCGCCACCCATTCCGGGCATAGGCGGAGGAGTCGGCTCAGGTTTATCTGCGACTAAAGTTTCAGTTGTCAAAACCATTGCCGCGATTGATGCCGCATTCTGCAAAGCTGAACGAGTAACTTTTGCAGGATCGACAATACCGGCTTTAATCATATCAACATATTCATTTGTCAAAGCGTTGAATCCGACGCCTTTATCAGACTTCTTGACAGCCTCAACAACGACACTGCCTTCCTGTCCTGCGTTGTCAGCAATCTGGCGAACAGGTTCTTCGATAGCACGTTTAACAATGCTTACACCAACTTTTGCATCGCCTTCGAGCTGAATTTCATCAAGTACGGGGATAATGTCAACAAAAGTTGTTCCGCCGCCTGCGACGATACCTTCTTCGACAGCTGCACGAGTTGCGTTGAGAGCGTCCTCAATGCGGAGTTTCTTTTCTTTCATTTCGACTTCAGTAGCAGCACCAATTTCAATGACAGCTACGCCGCCTGAAAGTTTTGCAAGACGTTCTTGAAGTTTTTCTTTGTCAAAATCGCTGGTGGATTCTTCAATTTGTTTTCTAATCTGAGCAACGCGGGCTTTAATAGCTTCGGCATTGCCTGCACCTTCAACGATTGTGGTTTCTTCTTTAGTTGCACGAATCTGGCGGGCAGTTCCGAGATCTTCAAAGGTTGCACTGTCGAGTTTGCGTCCGAGTTCTTCGCTGATAACAGTTCCGCCTGTAAGAATTGCAATATCTTCGAGCATGGCTTTTCTTCTGTCACCAAATCCCGGAGCTTTAACTGCAAGAGCCTTGAAGGTTCCACGAAGTTTATTTACAACGATTGTTGCAAGTGCTTCGCCGTCAACATCTTCAGCGATAACGACAAGAGCCTTGCCCATTTTGACGACCTGCTCAAGAATCGGCAAAATATCCTGAATTGAAGAAATTTTTCTGTCCGTGAGCAAAATATAAGGATCGTCCATAACAGCTTCCATTTTGTCAGCATCAGTGACCATGTACGGAGAAATATATCCTCTGTCAAACTGCATGCCTTCGACAACTTTCAAATTGGTTGTCATGGTTTTGGATTCTTCTACAGTGATAACTCCGTCGTTGCCGACTTTTTCCATAGCGTCCGCAATAAGTTGACCGATTTCTTCATCACCTGAAGAAATTGCCGCGACTTGAGAAATAGCGTCTTTGCCTTCGACTTTCTGAGCACGGTTTTTAATTTCTTCGACAAGTTTTTTAACAGCAGTTTCAATACCCTTTTTAATAATCATCGGGTTTGCACCTGCCGCAACATTTTTCATGCCTTCGCGAATGATAGCCTGTGCAAGAAGAGTTGCTGTAGTTGTACCGTCACCTGCAACGTCATTTGTTTTTGTTGCAACTTCTTTAACAAGCTGTGCACCCATGTTTTCAAAATGATCTTCAAGTTCGATTTCTTTAGCAATAGTTACACCGTCATTTGTGATTGTCGGAGCACCGAATTTTTTTTCAAGAACAACGTTACGACCTTTAGGGCCAAGCGTAACTTTAACTGCATCTGCAAGAGCGTCAACACCGCGACCGAGAGCACGGCGAGCCTCTTCATTAAACAAAATTTCTTTTGCCATTTATATCCCTCCAAATTTTCAAGGAATTACAAAACTGCCAAAATATCACTTTCGCGAATTACGAGATAGTCTTTTTCATCCACCTTGACTTCGCTGCCCGCGTACTTATTGAAAAGAACTTCATCGCCTTCTTTGACTTCGGGAACTGCACGAGTTCCGTTATCAAGAAGTTTGCCTGTTCCTACTGCAATGACTTTGCCTTTTTGCGGTTTTTCTTTTGAAGTCTCCGGCATGATGATGCCGCTTTTAGTTTTGAGTTCAACTTCTGCGACTTCAATGACAACTCTGTCGCCAAGTGGTTTTATCATATATATCTGCCTCCTAAATTGGAAATTCCATCGTTTCAATCTCTCAACTGAAACGGGGGTAATGATAACCTTAAATTGACAAAAAGTCAATAGTCAAAAAGAAAAAACATTTCCGCACAACATTTTAATCAGGAATTAGGAATTCGTAATGCGGAATGATAAGAAAGTTAGAAAAAATTTTTTTATACACTGAAATTTTTAAAATTTACTCAAATGCTTTTTTCGGACAAAGCTGACTGCAGACTTTACAACCTACGCACTGAGTAGAATCAACAACGGCTTTTCCGTTCCTCATTGAAATTGCCGGACAGCCGATTTTCATACAGGATTTACAGCCGATACATTTTTCAGTATTAACTTTGAGCGGGGGATTATGTTTAACATGTTTCAACAATGCACAAGGACGGCGGGAAATTATAACGGAAGGTTCTTCGGCTTTCAATTCTTCCTTCAAAACTTCGTCGCATTCTTTCAAATTGTACGGGTCAACAATTTTCACGCGGTTAATTCCCATAGCTTTTACAAGTGCTTCAAGATTTATTTTTCCTGCGGGATCTCCTTTGATATTAAAACCTGTCGTCGGATTCTGCTGATGTCCCGTCATTCCCGTTATAGAATTATCCAAAATAATTACTGTAGAATTTGACTGATTATAAGCAACATTCGCCAAGCCCGTCATACCCGAATGCATGAAAGTTGAATCGCCTATAACTGCAACAGTTTTATTTTCGCTCTCTTTTCCGAGCATTTTATTAAAACCATGAGTTGCACCGATTGACGCTCCCATGCATAAAGTCATTTCGATAGTTGAAAGTGGAGGAACTGCTCCCAAAGTATAACAGCCGATGTCACCGAGAACGGTGCATTTATTTTTTTTCAGCGTGTAGAAAAGTCCGCGATGAGGACAGCCTGCACACATTACGGGCGGACGGGGCGGAATTTCATCATCAAGTTTTTGACCTTCAGAAATTTCTTTGTTGAAAGCCTTAGCAATTAAATTCTGTGAAAATTCGTCAATGTTCGGCAAAATATTTTTTCCTTGAACTTCCAAGCCCAAAGACTTAACAAAACTTTCAATAACGTCGTCGAGTTCTTCAACTACGAAAAGTTTTTTTACTTTCGACGCAAAATTTTTAATAAGTTCAGGCGGAAGAGGATTAACCATGCCCAATTTCAAAACGCTGACAGAATCGCCGAAAACTTCTTTTACATATTGATAACAAGTTGACGAAGTTATAATTCCGATTTCGTCAGAAAAAATTTCTTCACGATTGAGCGGAGTTTTTTCAGCGTAAGCAATTAAATTTTTTGTGCGTTCTTCAACAATCGGGTGACGTTTTTTTGCATTGCCGGGCATCATTACATATTTTGCAATATTTTTTTCGTAACTTTTTTCGGGAACAACTCTTTCATGAGTTTCGACAAGTGATTGACTGTGAGCAATTCGAGTACACATTTTTAAAATAACAGGCGTGTCGAATTGTTCGGAAATTTCGTAAGCAATTTTTGCAAATTCCAAAGCCTCCGCAGAATCTGACGGTTCAAGCATTGGAACTTTTGCGGCGATTGCATAGTGTCTGCTGTCTTGTTCGTTTTGTGAAGAATGCATGCCCGCATCATCAGCCACGACAATTACTAAACCCGCATTAACTCCCGTATAACTCATCGTGAAAAGCGGATCTGCCGCAACATTTAAGCCGACATGTTTTTGTCCGCAAAAAGCCCTGCGACCTGCCAAACTTGCTCCGAAAGCTGACTCCATAGCAACTTTTTCATTCGGTGCCCATTCGCTGTAAACCTCATCATATTTTGCAATTTCTTCAGTAATTTCTGTTGAAGGCGTTCCCGGATAACTTGAAACAAAACAAACTCCCGCCTCATAAAGTCCGCGAGCAAGTGCTTTATTTCCCAACATTAACTCTTTCATATAAAAAAACTCTCCTCTAAAAAATTTTATTTAATCGCATTTAATTTTTCTGCCAGCGTGTTTATATCTTCGTCACCGCTTTCAACAGTCATAATCGGTTGTTTTCCGAGCATAAGAGTATTTCCTGAAACTGTCGCTTGTGATTTGCTGTGTCCGTTGTGATAAGTGGCTGCAAGATTTCCGAAAACAAAATAGGCACGTTCGGCAGATGACATTTTAGAAGTTGCGGCAACCGTCGTAAAAACTTTTCCGTTAATTTTTATAACTCCGTTTTCGGCAGTAACATGTTTTCCGCTGTATTCGTGCAGTTTATTCGCGTAATTTGCAAGACGTTTATCGGAATCAGGGTGATCTGAAGGATTTAAAAAGTTTGAACTGTTTTTGGATCCGAATAATTCTACAAATCTTTGCTGAACAGCCGCACATGCTCCGATATTATAGTTTGTGTGTAACATATATTCCCAAGCTAAATTATCCGCTTCAGTTTCTTGAACTCTGTCACCGTGAGCCATAGATTGTTTAAGGGCAATAACTGCAATAGCATTTGTTAAAGTACTTCCGCCAGCCGCTGCCGCTCCGACTTGTGCCAAAGTAGCTTTGTTGATATGTTTTTTGACTTTCTTTGCAACATGATCTTTTTGCCCGTGTCCCATTTCGTGACCGACAATCGCGGCAATTTCATCATCGCTTGTGATATGATTAAAAGTTCCCGTGTTCACCATCATAACATGACCCATACCGCAAGCAGCGTTTAAACTTTTATCAGCCGAAACAAAATAAAGATACGGCTTGTCATTTATCGAAGAATCTACAACCGCAACCGCTTTGCTCAGATTTTTCATAATTGAATCAAGTTTTGCATTTAATTCGGGGTCGTCATTTTTCCCGTATTCCTTAACAAAACTTTGATAAAGAATCTGCTGACCTTCATCGGTGTTGTTGAGAATTTCAATTTGTTTGTTCGCTTGACTCATTTGAGCAACACCGGAAATAATTCCGATACCGATACCCAAAGCATCTGCTCCCGCACTGACTTGAGGAACAGGAAGAGCAGAAAAACTTACAGCCGCACCAAAACCAAATGCCGTCATAGTCGCGGCAAATTTTTTTGAAAATTTTTTGAAACTCATGATAAAACCTCCCTTAAGTTTTCAACTTAAATTTTATTTTGTTGGTTTCATTTTCGTAAACGTGTGAAAAATCCTGCGTGAGATTTTCTAAAATCATTCTGCCGAGATTGTCCTCCAATTCCGAATCAGAAAATTTTTCGGCAAGCGGATTATGATTTTTTCCCGTGCAGGAAAATTTAAACTCAACTAATTTTTTCGACTCGATATAAATAATGTCGATGACTATAGAAATATTTTCTCCGTCATTGTAACAGCCGTCCAGCAAACCCAAAATCATTTCTTCACAGCTTAATTGAATACGCTGCAAATATTTTTTTGACAAGCCGTATTTTTCCGCAAAAATTTCAATCTTGCTCTGCATTTCTGGCAAGTCAAAATTTTTCTCCGTGATTTCATAATGAAAATATTTTTGACGTTGAATAAATGCAATAGTTTTTTCGCGTTTTGGGTTTTCAAAAATTTCTTTCGGAGTTCCCTGTTCATAAATTCCGCCGTCCGCAAAAAATAAAATTTTGTCTGCAATATCTCGTGCAAAATTCATTTCGTGAGTAACAATTATCATTGTTAATTTTTTTTTCGCCAACATTCTTATGACTGCCAAAACTTCTCCGACCATTGTCGGATCTAGTGCCGAAGTCGGTTCATCAAATAAAATAACTTTCGGATTCATCATGAGAGTTCGGCAAATTGCAATTCTCTGTTGCTGTCCGCCTGATAAAACTTCAGGAAAAACTTCTGCCTTTGACAACAAGCCGACTTGTGAAAGTAATTCGACGGCTTTTTTTTCTGCGTCATCTTTCGACATTTTCAAAAGTTTCATGGGAGCAATACAAAGATTTTCCATAACATTCATATGAGAAAATAAATTAAAACGTTGATAAACCATTCCCATTTTCTGACGGATTTTATCAATACTTACATTCGGTGCGGTAATTTCTTCGCCGTCTATAAAAATTTTTCCCGCAGTCGGAATTTCCAAAAGTTCAATGCAACGAAGAAAAACACTTTTTCCGCAACCTGAACCGCCGATAATTACAATTTTTTCGCCTTCCTTGACAGAAAAATTTACGTCGTGAAGAACCTGCAGACTTCCAAAATTTTTACAGAGTCCTTGAATTTCAATAACGCTCATGATTTTTCAGCCTCCGTAAATTTTTTTCTGTCCGACAAATAAAAAATTCCATTTACCAAATAACTCAACGCCAAATAAATTATCATTCCGCCGATAATTGTGACCATAGGTTTCATTGTTCTTGACACCGTCTCTCACGTTGTAAAAAACTTATATAGTTAATCTCATTTAAAACCTGCGTATTATAACAAAATTCTTGCGATGGGTAAAAGTATATTTCTAAAATTTAAACACGGGCGTTTCATAAATTTTTAAGCGGAAATGACATCAAGGAGCAGTTTGTCATTGAGAAGACAGGATAAAAGATTTTGCCTGATACTGCGTTTGCTTTTAATCTTAATCAAATATTTTTTGTGTAAAGCAATGGC
>JAFZMV010000144.1 GCA_017553205.1 Selenomonadaceae bacterium
ATTTACATTGCCCATGTTTTTCAAGCGGTAAATTATGATATTGGTGTCAATCAAAAAGCGCATTGTTCTCTCCGAAACGGTCTGAATTGACGCGGCTGCAAGCTATATTTTCAAGAATTTTTTCCGCGTTTTCGTCTCCATCCCACGATAATTTCAGGAATTTCTGAGCAGGAGTTTCTTCATCGTCTTTGGAATTCAGCTTTCCGAGCGAAACAATCAGGTTGTAGACAACCGTCTGCTGCTCCTGCGTGAGTGAACTCAACGCTTGTTCGAAATTTTCGAAACTCATTTTTACCTCCATCCGTAAAAACTGCCGTATTATACTCGATTTTTTGAAAAAAGCGAGAGGTTTTTCGATTTTCTTTTCATTGATTTTTGTCGGAGCGTGGGCGGCCCGCCCGCAGGTTTTCTAAGATTCCAATTTGGAATCTTGGACATATTTAGTTTCCGTCATTATTTTTTCTTAAAATTTAGATATTCCGTGTATTTTTGCGCCATAAGATTTTTGATGTAGTTTTCCATGTATGCATAGTCAGGATTACCGTTTGAATCTGTAGGAAGCATTATGGTCTGAGCTTTCATTCGTTTTTCATTGAATTTATATGCATACAAAAATTTCGATCTCTGTTGTAAAATAATTGTTTTCATAAATAACAATGAAAATTTATTATTTTGCCACTTTTTCAAGTGAAACCTTTTTACATCATCTGAAAATATACATTCATAAGGATGATAGAAATTCTCAACAACACTGCCGTTATAATTTACGCCAAGAACATTTTTATCAATAGAGTTATTCTTATTTGACACAAAATTCGTAATTCCATTATTCGAATCAGAAGCTCCAATAAATGGCCTATCACCACTTGTCATATTTGCGACAGTCAGTCGTTTTCCTGCTTTTATTTCAAAAATATCTGTAAGGCGGAAACCTTTCCATTCTTTATATTCTAATTTTTCAATTTTTATGCATTTAATGTCTGCATATTCTGTTTTTTTATTTTCAAAAAGATATTTTCTGCCCTGCATAATCATTGAAAATTCAAAAGTCAGATAGTCGCCGACTGTCTTTTCAAAATCTTTATCTGTCGGAATTTCATCATTGAAATAGTAAAAACTGTGAAGCCATTCATCTTCCGCAGTGATTGTCGTTTTTACGCAGAACTTTGTCGGAGCTTCAATTCTGTCAAACCAAACATCAAGCAAATGCTGTTTTTTGTCTTTTGCACTTTCTGTTTCCAAAAGTCCGATATGAGGCGAAACCTTAAATCCGTCATCTTCAAAATTGATGAATTTGCAGACTTTTTCTTTATTGTGCGGAACTCCAGCTGTAAAAACCGCAATGCAAGGAATAACGCCGATTCCGTAAAAAGTATCTTTTTGAAGCATTATCGTGCCTTCAAGGGTGTGCTTTTTCAAAATTGATTCTTTTATTGACTGTTCTTCTTTTGATTTTCCTGTCATTGAACTTTGCGGAACGATAACGGCACATCTTGAATTGGGCAAAAGAGAATCAAGCAAATGTTCTGTAAATGCAATTTCATACAAACTAGGGTCTTTTTTAGTTCCCTGCGAATACGGTGGATTCAACATTCCGACTGTTGCCCTAAAATCCGTCTGCAATTGCTTCGGATTCTTTGCAATAAAATCATCACAATGCAGATTGCTTTTTCCGTCGCCTCGCAAAATCATATTTGTAGTTGCGACTGTAAACATATCTGGTCGAATTTCAATTCCGTAAAGCTGATTCTTGCGAATATGCTGTTTTTCACTTTCGCTTGAACTTTTTGAAAGCATTGTGTGAAGAGCTGCAACAAGAAAACCTCCAGTTCCGCAACATG
>JAFZMV010000145.1 GCA_017553205.1 Selenomonadaceae bacterium
TGCAGTAAAAGAAATCGGAGAACTTTTAAATATAAACGACGATTATCCTGAAAAAATTTCAAATTTGTTTCTCCAAAAAAATTTGTCCTTTATCGAAGGTTGCTTTGTCGCTTGATTTTTGTATCTTTATTCCTCGAAGTAATAGATTTTTCAAAAACGCTACAGAAAATTCAATCTACCTCTTGACTTTTTATAGTTGGTCTTTAACGAGCAACAAAAAAGACCTTCAATGAAACATGAGGTCTTTTTTTCTCTGAAAAAAATCAGTCTAAGAAATCTTTCAATTTTTTACTGCGGCTGGGGTGGCGGAGTTTTCTTAAAGCCTTCGCCTCAATTTGTCTGATTCTTTCGCGGGTGACATTGAAACTTTTTCCGACTTCTTCAAGAGTTCTAGCCTTGCCGTCCTCTAAACCGAAACGCAGTTTCAAAACTTTTTTCTCGCGGTCGGTCAAAGTTCCCAAAACTTCAGCAAGCTGTTCTTTCAAAAGCATGAACGACGCGGCATCAGCCGGTGCAGGTGCGTCATGATCTTCTATAAAGTCGCCCAAATGTGAATCTTCTTCTTCGCCGATTGGAGTTTCAAGCGAAACAGGTTCCTGTGCGATTTTCATAATTTCGCGGACTCTTTCTTCGCTGACTTCCATTTCTTTTGCAATTTCTTCGGGAGTCGGTTCCCTTCCATGTTTCTGCAAAAGCTGACGAGAAACGCGAATAAGTTTGTTAATTGTTTCGACCATATGCACAGGAATTCTGATTGTGCGGGCTTGGTCGGCAATAGCACGAGTTATCGCCTGACGAATCCACCAAGTTGCATAAGTTGAAAATTTATAGCCTTTGTTGTAGTCGAATTTTTCCACAGCTTTTATCAAGCCGAGATTTCCCTCTTGAATCAAATCCAAAAACAACATGCCGCGTCCGACATATCTTTTTGCAATACTGACAACCAAACGCAGATTAGCTTCCGCCAAATCTTTTTGAGCCTGTTCGTCGCCCGCCTCCATGCGTTTGGCAAGTTCAACTTCCTGTTGTGCCGTCAAAAGCGGAACTCGTCCGATTTCTTTCAAATACATTCTTACAGGATCGTCAATGCTCAAACCTTCAGTAACTGACAGATCAATTTCAGGCGGTTTTTCATCCGCAGAAACTTCTCCGATCTCGTCAATTTTCGCGGGATTTTTTTCAAGGTCGTCAACTATCTGAACTCCGCTTTCCAGCAGATGACCATAGAACGACTCATAAACTGCAACAGACTTTTCCAAACTCAAACCGAGTTTTTGAATTTCGTCATCAAGATCGCCCTGAAAAATTTTCCCGCCGTTTTTCTTCGCTCTTTCCAAAATAGAAATAAAAATCTTGGAATTATCAAGAAGAACTTTTTCATCAAGTTCAGATTTCTTTTCAGACTGAACGGGATTTTTTTCAGTCTGAACGGGATTTTTTTCAGTCTGAATAGAATTTTTTTGAGAGCTGTGACTTTCCTTTGTTTTGGCTCTGATGACCACTCTTTTTTCCTTATCTGTCACATCTCAGCCCCCCTTTAACTACACGATATTTTTTAGATTGACAGAGTTTTAAACTGTCTACAATCTGTCCATTTCCTCTTTTATTTTTAGCGTTTCCTGCATTTTTTCAACGTAAGCAGAAAGATCGCTCGATGTGCATTTATTAGCATTTTTTAAAGTTTCATCATAAAGTTTTTTCAGATGAATTTTTTTCAATTCACGAAGTGAATCTTCAAACACAGAAATTTCATCTGATTTCGGATCGTCAGAACCGTTTGTAAGTATTCTTGAAATTTCTGCGGCTGCCTTTTCAGATAATTCTTTTCCCGCCGTAATGTCATCAGGTCTTTCATCATTTTTAAAACATTTTTCGAGGTAAGAAAATATTTCGGCGTGAACTTCGGTAAAATCAACTTCCTGCAGAATTTCGGAAACATAAGGCACCATATCACATTCATGCCAGAGCATTCTCAAAATAACTTCTTCGGATTGAACTTCAGAATAATTGAGAGATTTTTCTTGCGACGGCTTAACTTCTTTAGTTGTCTGAATTACTGCAGGCTTGTTGGAAAATTTTTTAAATTCATTTGAAACTAAAGACTCATCAAGCATCAGCATGAAAGAAATTTTTTTGCAGTATTCGCTGACTTTAGTGGAATCTTTTACGCTTGCAATTTCGGGAAGAATCTTTTTCAGCGTGTTAATTTTTCCTTCAATCGTCGTAAAATCGTTGCGTTTTATAATATACTGCAGACGATAATCGAAAATCGGAAGAGAATTTTCAGCAAGTTTTTCAAATTCTTTCAAGCCGTGTTTTCTGACAAATTCGTCGGGGTCTTTGCCGTCTGGAATCGTGATAACAGAAACATCTGCATCAAATCTTCCGACAATCGGTAAAGCCCTGAATGCCGCCCGCTGTCCGGCTTCGTCGCTGTCATAGCAGAAAATTATTTTTCGCGTGTGTCTTGTCAAAAGTTTTGCATGTTCTTCAGTAAAAGCAGTTCCCAGAGTTGCGACAACATTTTCAAAACCCGCACTGGAAAGTGAAATCGCGTCCATGTATCCTTCGACAATCACGGCAAATTTTTTGGAAAAAATAGACTTATTCGCCTTGTCAAGCCCGAAAAGCAGACTCCCTTTGTTAAAAATTTCAGTTTCGGGGGTGTTCAAATATTTTGGAGCGTCTTTCTGTGCGGAATCTTCCAAAATTCTTCCGCCGAATCCTACGACGTGACCAAAAATATCTGTTATCGGAATAATTACGCGACCACGCATTCTGTCAAAAAATTTACCGCCGTTCTTTTGTTTGGAAACAAGACCCGCTGACATAACTTGTTCGGCAGTAAACCCGCGTCTTAAGAATTCATTCAAAATTCTGTCCCAGCCGTTTGGAGCGAAACCAATTTTGAAATTTTCGATTGTGCCGCCTGTAATTCCACGCGAATTCAAATATTTCCTGCCTGCCTCGCCCTCCGCAGTTTTGGTTAAAACGTTGTGATAAAAATTTCGTGCAAGTTCATTTATTCGGAACAAAATTTTTTCATTGTGTTCCTTTTGAATTTCCGCTTGAGATTTTTTTTGATTCGGGAGAGCGATCCCCAGTCTTTCGGCTTGAAGTTTTACCGCCTCAAAGTAAGAAATATTTTCCATTTTTGAAATAAAATTAAAAACATTTCCGCCTTCATGACAGCCGAAACAATAAAAAAGACCTTTGTCGGGAGTGATAGTAAATGACGCGGTTTTTTCTCCGTGAAAAGGACAGCACGCCCAATATCTCCCGCCCTTCAAAGTCATCGGGATATATCTTGAAACCACAGAATATATATCTGAACGCTCACGCACTTTTTCAACAAATGCGTCCATTTCCGTACTGCTCACGTTTATCCTTCCTCCGTTTTTTGTATATTCACTGCCGTTTGTAAATTTCCTTTTTTTAAAACAGGTGAATTGAAATCTTGAAAGAAAATTCAAAGCGAAAAAATTTTTTAATCGGAGGAATTTTTATGAAAATTTTTTTGCCACAAAATATTTTTAGCAAATTGATTCGTGCAGTAGTTGAGTTTGATTTAATTCAGGACGGCGACAAAATTTTGATAGGATTGTCGGGAGGGAAGGACAGTTTATTTTTGACTTATGCTCTTGCCGCTCTTCGTGAAAGAATTGCAAGAAAATTTTCTTTGACGGCTCTGACGATAGATCCGAAATTTGACGACAATTTTAAAATTTGTGCCGAAGAATTGAAAAATTTCTGCGAAAAATTAGAAATCCCGCACAAAATTTTGGAAACTGATATTGCTGGAGCAATCGCCGCACAGAAAAATAAAAAGCCCTGTTTCACCTGTGCATATTTTCGACGTGCAGCAGTGAACAGGACAGCAAATGAAATTTTTGCAAATAAAGTTGCTTATGCTCATCATCTTGACGATGCTGTTGAAACTTTTTTCATGAGTTTGTTATCTTCGGGACAACTTACAACTTTTCAGCCAAAAACTTTTTTGAGCAGAACAAATATTACTGTAATTCGTCCGCTGGTTTATTTCCGCGAATCTGAAATTGAAAAATTTACGGCAGAAAACAATTTCGGCGTTTTGAAATCTCCCTGCCCGATTGACGGAACAACAAACCGTCAGACCGTAAAAAATCTCATTGCAGATTTAGGAAAAACTTTCCCAGATTTGTTTAGTCATCTTTCTTCCGCAATGAGAAAAAATTCTGTCGGAGAACTTTGGGACGCAGAAAAGACTAAACAGGAAATGAAAAAAATTTATTTCTCATACATGAAAAATTCGTAATGCGTAATTAAAATTTTTAATCATCTTGTTTTTCGTTTTCTTCTTCAACTTCTTCAGTTTCTGCGGAAAGGTCTAATTTACTTATGGGCATTTCTTCCGGTTTAAGTTTAGAATCTTCTTCGCTCAATTTTCCGCGTGAACGTTTTATCAACATTTCGTTATGATCTTTCGCCCAGTCGATAATTTTTTTGTAGAACTTGTAAGAAATTTCTTGTTTTGAAAGACTTGATAAATTTATCGGTTCGCCTGTCGTGTCGCTGTCCAAAGTTGCAAAAGTAGAGTCCAAGTCATCGCGTTGAGTAACTTGAACCGTACCATTTTTTAAATCAAATTTCAAATAATCTGCACGCCCGATTAAATCGTTGTAACCTTTTGTCGGCAACATTCTCCAGCGTCTTTTTTGTTGAACGTCTTGAATTTGAATTTCGTCATAAGTGCAGATAGTCGGCACGATTAAAATATTTAAATCAATCGTTTTATCTTCATTCACGGCATAACTTATTTGCTGATGATTGAAATAATAATTGCCGCGTGGTGTAGACTGTACCCAAGCAAAAACTTCTTCGGGAATGGTAATTTCTTTTGCCAGAGCATTTACGGGCGAAAAAAACATTGTCGCCACAAAAATTCCACATAAAATTTTTTTCATAATAATCTTCCTTTTTTTCAGCAGATAGAATCAATTTCAAACGGCGTTTCCTGATAAACATAATAATTCAGCCAGTTTGCAAAAAGTAAATGAGCAACACTCCGCCACTTTACGACAGGTTCTAAATTTGGATTGTCATTCGGAAAATAATTTTGCGGAATTTTTGGATTTAATCCCGCTTTTAAATCTCTGTTATACTCATTTTTTAAAGTGTACGGATCGTACTCGGCATGCCCCGTTATAAAAAATTGTCTTGCCTCAAGATTTGCAATCGCATAAATTCCAACCTCATCAGATTCAGACAAAATTTTTAATTCGGGAATTTTTTCAACGTCAGATTTTTTTGTCGTGGTATTTCGAGAATGTGGAACAAAAAATTTGTCGTCAAAACCGCGAAAAAGTTTTTCATGTTTTACGCACAAATTATGCTCGTAAACTCCCGAAAATTTTTCATCAAGATTATATTTCGGTATTCCGTAATGGTGATAAAGTCCCGCCTGAGCTCCCCAACAAATATGAAAAGTTGACCAAACATTTTTTTTGCTCCAGTCCATAATTTCGGCGAGTTCAGACCAATAGGCGACTTCTTCAAAATCCATAAGCTCGACGGGAGCCCCGGTAATTATTAAACCGTCGTATTTTTTTTTGTAAACGTCTTTAAAAGTTCCGTAAAATTCCGTGAGATAATCTTCTGAAGTGTGAGTCGGGATATAACTTGCAGTGTAAATAAAATCAACTTCGACTTGCAAAGGAGTATTTCCCAAAAGTCTTAAAAGTTGAGTTTCAGTTACAGATTTCATCGGCATTAAATTTAAAATCAAAATTTTCAGCGGACGAATGTCTTGAGAATATGCCCGGCTTGCGTCCATTACAAAAATATTTTCTTTCTCTAAAATATTTGATGCCGGCAGGTTATTAGGTATTTTTATAGGCAAAAAAAATCATTCCTTCAAATTTTATTCGGCAAGTTTATCATGCCACACTGAAAAAAATCTGCAGGAACGATGTCACAGTTATTATAATGTCAAAAAATTGCGGGAAATTTCTTCAGCCGAATCATCAAAGCCCAAAATTTTTCCCGAATAGTCAGCCAAAATTGTACCGACTTGAATTTTTCCGAAAATATGTCTTTCAGCCCTAATACTCGCACGTTCGGCAATTTTTTTATAGACGTGTTCAAAATTATTTGCGGAAATAATTTGAGCCGCCTCTTCAGTTGTCGCTGAGGACAAAATTTTTTTCACTTCTTCAGAGTTCAAACCTTCCGCCGCAGAATACGCCGCCAAAGTTTCAAGTCTGCCGTCAGCCATTCTGTTATGCGTGTGAAAAATTCCCGCCGCAACTTTTACAAGTTTTCCCAAATGTCCGCACAAAATAATTTTTGAAATATTTCTTTCAGCCGCCTTTTCCAGCATAAAACCGACAAAATTACTCGTCTGAATAATCGCCGCACTAGGCAGACCAATTTTTTCCGCGATAACTTCTCCAATTTTTCCGGGTACGAAAATTAAATTTTCATATCCTGCCGCCTTCGCCACATCAATTTGAGGAACGAGAGAATTTTTAAAAGCCTCTTCGGACATCGGACGCAAAACTCCAGTTGAGCCGATAACAGAAATTCCGCCTTCAACCCCCAAAATCGGATTTAAAGTTTTTTTCGCAAGTTCAACGCCTGCAGGAATAGAAATTTCAACTTCAAGACCTGTTACAGAAAATTCTTTCGCAACGTTTTTTATAAGCTGACGCGGACCGGGATTTATAGCAGGTTCACCGACGGGAATTTGTAAACCGGGCTTTGTAATTTTTCCGACTCCCAAACCTGCACGAAAAATAATTTCATCACTCGAAATTTTTTTAACCGTCGTGAAAATTGACGTTCCGTTTGTAATGTCAGGATCATCGCCAGAACGTTTTATAACTTCGACAGAAATTTTTTCTCCGACCTGTTTAATTTTTTCAATCGGAATTTTTAAAATTGTTCCGTCAAGAGCAGTAATTTCAACTTCGCGGACAATTTTTTTTTGCTGAAAATAAATAAGTGCAGCCTTAACTCCTGCAGCCGCACTTGCTCCGGTTGTATAACCGCCTTGTAAAATTTTTTCCATAATTTTTTAATAGACAGGCATTAACGAATCAAGATAACGATTCAGCCAATCGCTTACGGCATTTCCGATAATTTCTTTGCCTTCTGCGTCAGGGTGAAGTCCGTCAACAGACAAATCTTCCCTCAAATTTCCGTCGCCGTCCATGAAAAGTTCATTAATATCAATGCAGTTTTCTTGTTTCCGCATCCAGTCGCAAATATATTTCATATGCTCATGCCAGTCAGAAGGAGGAGCCTCAACAAAACGAATTTTTCTGATGAGTCTTGAATTTAAAGGAGTCGGGGTAATGAAAACTGGCTTGATATTATGTTGAATACATTTTTCTTTCATCGCGGTCAAATTCATGACGGAATGCCATGCGAGTATTCCGCTGCGATAATCATTCACGCCCGCCATAATGAAAACCACTTCAGGTTTGAAAGGCAGAACATCTCTTTCAAATCTTTCCAAAATGTCATCTGTAGTATCGCCGCTTTTGCCGAGATTTTTTACGGGGACTTTGCAATAAGTTTCCCAGTTATAAACAGCTGTTGAAGGCGGAACGGAAATAGAGCCGCCGCCATGAGTTATGCTGTCACCTATCGCACAGAATCTTGCATTTTTTCTAATTTTGAAACTGTTACTTTCATTTCTTTTTGACCATGCAGTTATCGGAGTATTATCGGCAGACAGTCCGCGAACTCTCCAAAAATAATCTCCTTCATCAATAAGAGGCTTGGGATCATAAAAATCAAAATTATCGTCCTTCGGGTGGTATTCCGTCACGTATTCGCGAACAACATTATCATTTTTTATAAGCTGAATTTCATAATGATCCGCGTCTTTTGTAGGAATCCACGAGTAAACCACATAAGCCGGTGCATAATCCATTTTATCAAATTCCGTTGTAGTCAAGGGAGCTGTCGGATTTACTTCGCGGGTAGCAATTTTTACATGTTCGTCAATAACATTTCCGTCAAAATCCAATGCAGTTATTTGAAAATCCTCATTTGCATGACCGGGCGGAACTTCAAATTCTATTCCTGAAGTATAAGAAACAAAACTTTCGTCATTGTTATAGACTTTGTATTTGACGGCGAAAGGAACAATTTTCCATGTCAATCGTAAAATATTTTCGTCGCGGTTTATAGGATTAAAATTGTCAGTTTCTTCGCTGACGTTTGAAGATGATAAAATAATTTCAGAATCTTTAGATGATGCCTCACCGATTGACATGACTTTTGCAGTAACCTCGTTTCTGCGTGATGAATCCTGTGTTAAATGATTTCTTGGGTTATGAGGTTCAGAAATAAATCCTTGTTCAGTTGCATTTCCGGAGCCGTCATAAAATTGAAAATGCATAACTGATAAAAAAACTGCCAAAATTACAGGCAGTACTTTGAGCATGGCACTCTCTCCCTTCGTAAAAAATTATGGGAGCATTTTAGCCGAATAGTATTTATATTTCAAGATATTTTTCCGACAAATTTTTTTGACAAATTTCAAAATGAACTCGGACAGAATTTGAAAAAATTTTTTTTATTTGTATCACAAAATTGACAAGAATGTTATAATACTTTTTTGTGGAGGTGAGAAATTTGTTAGAAGCAGCAAAAAAATGCCTGGGATTTTTTGATTACATACTTTTAATCGCGGCAGTTTACATGTTTTCCCATTTCGACTATTCAAATTTGGATATTGTAGAAATTGTCTACATTGTGTCGTTTACTTTGTGGATTATCATGCTTACGGTAAGAATTTACATAACTTACAAGGGCAAGGGTGAGAAAGAATTAAAATGAGAAAAGCAGTTTTTTTTGACATAGACGGAACAATTTTAGACGCAGTCGGCGGAATTCATGAAATTTCTGAAAGAGTCCGCACTGCCATGAAAAATCTTCAGAAGGCAGGTCATTTAATTTTTATTGCGACTGGCAGACCGTACGCTTTTCTGCAGAAGGAAATTTTAAATTTCGGCTTTGATGGTTTTGTGTTGGATAATGGAGCCATTGCGACTGTTGGGGATAAAATTATTTTTGATAAACCAATTCCAAAAAATTTGGTGAAAAAAGTTCGTGACTTGGCTGTTGAAGGTAATGTCGAATATATTTTTGAAAGTCACCCGTACACTTATTGTGAAAAAGGTTTTACGGCTTTTGAAAATTTTTTCGTAAGAATTGACGCTAATCTGTCGGAGATTGTCCGCGATTTTGACTTTGATAAAATTTCCGTCTCAAAAATTGAATGTCGTACTGAACGAACAGATACTGAAACCGTCGACGAAGTTTATAAAAAAATTTTAGCTGTTCAAGGTCTTACCGGCTGGGCAGATCCCTTTCATTTCAAAACTTTGGAAATTTATTCTGCAGAAGTTTCAAAGGCAACGGGGATTTTTAAAATCCTCGAATATTTTAACATTCCTGTAGAAAATTCTTTTGCTTTCGGTGACGGAATAAACGATCGCGAAATGATTTCAAAAGTCGGAACAGGTCTGGCAATGGGGACAGGCAAAGAAGATTTAAAACGCTCTGCAAAATATGTTGTTCCCGGTATCCATGAGGACGGAGTTGCCGTCGGAATTGAAAAGTATATTCTGGAGGCTGATTGAATGAAAAAAATTTTTTTGCCGATTCTTTTGCTGATGATTTTTGTTTTGGGCGGTTGCGGCAGTGCATCCGGTGATGAAAAAAATTCTGCCGAAAAAGTTGAGTCTGAAACCGAAACTGCAAACGAAAATAAAAAAGTCAGCGGAGATTTAAAAATTACCATGCTCAATGTCGGGCAGGGAGATTCAATTTTGATTCAAACTAAATCGCAGAATATTTTAATTGATACTTCCGACACTGACGAAAGAACAAAACTTGTTGACGAACTCGACAAAGCGGGCGTTACAACTTTTGACAAAATTATTTTGACTCACCCGCATGCAGATCATATCGGCGGAATTGAAAAACTTCTCAAAGATGAAAAATTTACCGTCAAAGAAGTTTACGATAACGGAATTGCTGCAAGTTCAAAACTTTATCTCAATTACATGAACGCGATTAAAGCCGACAAAAATATCAAGCATAAAACTTTAAAAGCTGGAGATACTGTTGATTTCGGTGACGGCGTGAATTTTGAAGTGCTTTATCCGACAAAAAAACTTGTCGAAGAAGTCAACAGCGGGAAAAGAAAATCCGATCCGAATAATGAAAGTATTGTCGGGCGACTTGTTTATAAAAATTTTTCTATGATGTTCACGGGAGATGCTGAAAAAGAAGTTGAAAGCAATATCTGGGCTGACAACGACGAAAAAAAATTACAGAGTAAAGTTCTGAAAAGCGGACATCATGGAAGTTATACCGCCTCGACCGAAAATTTTTTGAAAGTTGTTAAGCCGATTTATGTTTTAATTTCTGCGGGAGAACCTACTGACAAACGTGGCGGAAATACTTACGGACATCCGCATGTTGAATCCCTTGAAAATTATTTGTCTGCAGGAATTTCAAGCAAAAATATTTTCTGGACTTGGAAAAACGGAACAATAACAATTATTTCGGACGGCAAAAATTTTTCTGTCACGCCCGAACATAAGGAGGACTGGGTAAAAGAATGGATAGCCGAGAAGAAAAAGAATTCAAAAAAATAAGCGTTTATCTCGACAGAATTGAAGAACTTGAGGACGATTCGGCAGAGGCTGTCTTACTCGTCGATGAAGGCGGAGAAGAATATTCCGGAGAGTTGGTACTTCCCGCGAAATTTCTGCCTGAAGACGTCGGAGAAGGGGATTATTTGATTTTGACTTTAACACGCGACGAAGAAAAAACTAATGCCGCACTTGATACAGCAAGAAATATTTTGAAAGAATTGGAGGAATGAATTTGACTCGAAAAATTTGTACATGTTTCAGTCTGATGATGATTTTTGCTTTGATGATTTTTTCTACAGCTGCCGCAAAATCCAAAGCAGAACTTACAAATATTAACGCCTATGATGTTGACGAAAATAATTTGAGAATTGAAATTGAGTTTAAAGGAAAATTGAATCCCGAAGATTATTTACTTAGTACGAAAGGAAAATTTTTATATGTCGATTTAAACAACACTGCACCCGGAAGAATCAGCAAAATTGCGGGAAAAAATATTTCTGATGAGATGGTAGAAAAAATTTCTGTCAGCGAATATAAACCGAACCAAACAAGATTTGTAGCAAGATTTTCTACGCTGATTAATGAAGATGATTGCGAAATTTCTGTACAGCCCGCAATTAAATCTGAAAAAAAATCTGCACGAGTTGTAATAGATATTCCTAAAACTATTCAAGAAGATGAAAATTCCGCAGTAACTTTAGGAACAAAAGATAAAGTTGTCGTTATTGATGCAGGTCACGGCGGTTCTGATAAAGGAGCAGTCGGTCCAAGCGGAGTCACTGAAAAATCTGTAACACTTGCCGTTGCCTTGAAAACTGAAAAACTTTTGACGGAATCGGGAGCAAAAGTCATAATGACCAGAAAAACTGATGTTGACGTTGCATCACCGAACGCATCTGACGCACAAGAATTACAGTCGCGTGTAAATAAAGCCCCGCCGAATTCAGATATTTTTATCAGTATTCACTGCAACGCCTTCACAAATCCAAAATCAAACGGTATGGAAACTTTTTATTTCAGCGGAAGTCCTGCAGGAAAAAAACTTGCTCAATTTTTGAATGAAGAACTTTTGAAATATGGCGGCAGACTTAATCGCGGAGTTAAAACTGCAAACTTTTATGTTTTAAAGCGTTCACGCTGTCCCGCTTCCCTGATTGAGTTGGCTTTTGTAACAAATCCTGAAGAAGAAAAGTTGCTTGCTGACGATGATTATCAAAATAAATTGGCACAGGCAATTTCAACCGCTGTAAACAGATACTTTAATAATTAGGAATTAGGAATTGGGAATGAGGAATGAGAAATTTTAATTTCTAACTCATAATTCCCGACTTCTCATTGAAATTGGAGGATGCATAAAAATTGTTGAAAAAAATTTTATTAACTGCAATGACCGCAGTTTTACTTTTTACTACAGGCTGTGATCCCCAACAACCGCCCGTTGATAAACCTGATAAACCGAAACCGGTACAAACCGAAAACACCGATAAAAAAGTTGAACCTGAAACTAAAGAAAAGCCCGCAGAAAAAAAAGATACTGCCCAAAAATTTCAGACTCAAGAAATAAAAGTTTTCTTCCCTGATGATTCGGGCATGAAATTGGTAGCAGTTGCAAGAACCATAAAATTTGTTGACGAAAGTGAAAAATATTCTGCTGCTCTCTCCGAACTAATGCAGACACCGAAAGAAGAAGGGCTTACAAATATTTTCCCCAAGCACACGAAAATAAAAAATGTTTCCAGAATGGGCGACACGGTTATTGTAGATTTTGACAAAGACATTGCAAAGAATTTTGTCGGCGGTTCAACAGGCGAAGAATTTTTGGTTAATTCGATTGTGAACACTTTGACAGAATTTAACGAAGTCAATCAAGTCAGATTTTTAATTGACGGAAAAGAAATTGAAACTATCGCGGGGCATATGGATTTAAGCGAACCTGTTAAGAAAATTGAAAACGAAGAATAAATTTTCAGGATAATAACATTTCAGCATTCCGCGATAAGTTAAAAATATACAAACGAAGGGAGCCAGTTGCTGAAGTAAATTTTCAGTGGCGAAAAATTATGTTGACAGATGTAGAAATTGCCCAACAGGCAAAAATTCAAAATATCGCGGCGATTGCCGAAAAATTAAATTTGACTGCGGACGATCTGGAATTTTACGGAAAATTTAAAGCAAAAATTTCTTCGGAAGTTTGGGAGAAAGTTAAAAATAAGCCTGACGGAAAATTGATTTTGATGACGGCTATTACTCCTACACCTGCAGGCGAAGGAAAAACCACAACTTCTATCGGACTGGCTGACGCTTTTAGTAAGCTCGGCAGAAAAATTTGTTTGGCTCTTCGTGAACCCAGTTTGGGACCTTGTTTCGGAATTAAAGGCGGAGCAGCCGGCGGAGGTTATGCTCAAGTTGTACCGATGGAAGATATAAACTTGCATTTCACGGGAGATTTTCATGCAATTACGACGGCTCATAATTTGCTTGCTGCTGTGTTGGATAATCATATTCAGCACGGCAACGAATTAAAAATTGATGTCCGTCGCGTTGTCTGGAAAAGAGTTTTGGATTTAAATGACAGAGCTTTAAGAAATATTATTGTCGGACTAGGCGGAAAAAATAACGGTGTACCTCGTGAAAGCGGTTTTGATATTACTGTTGCGTCTGAAATGATGGCGATTTTATGTCTGTCGAAAAATCTTTCCGATTTAAGAAAAAGACTCGGAAAAATTATCGTTGCTTATGATTTTAGTGGCAAACCTGTCACAGCTGATGATTTAAAAGTTACAGGCTCATTGACTTTGCTTTTAAAAGACGCAATTAAACCTAATTTGGTTCAGACACTTGAAGGAACTCCCGCATTGATTCATGGAGGACCTTTTGCAAATATTGCTCATGGTTGCAATTCCGTTATCGCCACAAAATACGCTTTAAAACTTGCTGATGTTGTTGTTACTGAGGCGGGATTCGGTGCGGACTTGGGTGCAGAAAAATTTTTGGATATTAAATGCCGTTTGAATAATTTACAGCCCGACGCGGTTGTTATCGTCGCAACTGTTCGAGCTTTAAAAATGCATGGCGGAGTTGAGAAAAATAATTTGTCCGAACCGAATTTGTCCGCATTGCAAAAAGGTCTGGAAAATCTTGAAAAACATATTGAAAATATTCAAGGTTTCGGACTGCCTGCGGTTGTTGCGTTGAATCATTTTCCGACTGATACTGAAGAGGAAATTAAAACTGTTGAAAAACTCTGTGCCGAAAAAAATGTTAAGTTTGCTTTGTCGAAAGTTTTTTCGGAAGGCGGAGCGGGCGGAATTGAACTCGCAAAAGCTGTTGAAGAGGCTTTTAACGAAAAGAAAAATTTTACGCTGACTTATTCAGATGAAGAAAGCATTACAGAAAAAATTTCTGCCGTCGCCAAAAAAATTTACAGTGCGGACGGTGTGGAATATTCTCCCGCCGCAAAAAAACAAATTGCAGAAATTGAGAAACTCGGCTTTAAAAATTTGCCGGTTTGTATTGCAAAAACTCAATATTCACTATCCGACGATGAAAAGAAACTCGGCAGACCGAAAAATTTTTTGGTTACTGTCCGCGAAGTGAAAATTTCTGCGGGTGCGGGATTTGTTGTGGTTCTGCTCGGAAGTATTCTGACTATGCCCGGACTTCCCAAACGTCCTGCCGCCGAAAAAATTGACATTACCGACGACGGAATTATCAGCGGACTTTTTTAGTTAGGAAGGAGGAATGGGGAATGAGGAATTTTAACTCCTAATTCCAAATTCCAAATTCCAAATTGAATTGATTTCTTTTTGCGGAGGATTTTTGATGAGAAAATTTTTAGTTTTTATGGCGGGATTGTTTTTAATTCTCGTCGTACTTTTGGAAGTCATTCTGCCGAAAACTTTGTCAAATGTTTTGGAAACGCAAATTACAAATTTAACCGGTGCTCAAGAAGTTGACTTAGATTTAAGTTCTTCGCCGAATTTGAAAATTGCTGTCGGAAATATTGATAAAATTCATGTCGCCGCAAATCTTGGAAGAATCGGCGACGTTGATTTTAAAACTTTGACTTTGGACGGAGAAAATATTTCTGTGGACGTTCCGGAAATTCTTTTCCCTTCAGAGAATTTATCTTCTCAGGAACGCACAAATAAAATTTTAAAATCTGCCGACAAAATCGAAATGCATGGAATTATTACTGCGGAAGATATAAAAAGTTTTATCGCGAAAAAAGTTGATAAATTCGACAATGCCGAAGTAAATATTTCTCCCGAAGGTGTTGCTGCATCAGGTGAAATAAAAATTATGGGTCGAATGGCTGAAGTTGAAATGGCAGGAACTTTTGTTGAGGATAACGGGAATATTTATTTTCGCGGCACAAGTTTAAATATAAAAAATTCTCTGCTCCGTCATATTCAGTTGGACAGATTTTTCGGCGACGTGAAAATTTTGGACGCGGATAAACTTCCTTTAAATTTGAAATATGATTCTGTTGAACTTAGAGAAAATGAAATTCTGATAACCGCAAAAATGAGGTGAGATTATGCGGGAACACAAAAAAAAATATGTGATGGATTTTGGAAACGGCATAATGATTCAAACGATGGAAGAACTTCATGAAAATTTTAATTTCAAAAAAGTCATGGAATATTTTAAAAGTCGTCGTTTAGTGGTTTGGCTTGAGGACAGATTTTATTCCGACGAGGCGGACGCAATAAAAGCGTTAAAACCCAACGATCCAAACGCTCCTCAAAAAATTTGTGCGGCTCTCGGAATTGATTACAGCGAATATGCAGAAGAACTTGACGACCCGGAAACTGTTGCTTGGCGTGCAGAACGCCGCGAACGTTTGAAAAAATTCACCGATGACGAAAAAATTATAAAAAAAGTGGACTATGTAGCATTTGATCAGGAAGATTTGGAAGATATTTTGAGAGATCCTTTTTTGCCGAACATAATTTATTTGTGCAATAATTTTTTCAAATTTCCTTCGGGCATGCTCAGAAAAACAAATTTGACTTATATCGGCTTGGGAAAAGTTTTTGCAAAAATCGACAGTCAAAAGCAGGTAAATTTTCGCGAATTAAATATTTCTTTTCAAAATATTCGGTTCGTTGCCGATGAACAGGAAATGAAAATGTTGACTAAAACTGAAGAAAAAATTTCTGAAGATGTTAAACGTGAGGCAAAAGCCGCCGCAGAATCCAGACTCCCTGCAATCAGAGCAAGTGATACTCAAATGGTTTTGGCTGATTTTATTCCTTCTGCCGTCATTGCTCAAATTGCAATGCGTTTTAAATCCAGAATATCTGTAAAGCACGAAGGAAAATTTATAGATGCCAAAAGCGTTAATATGCTGAAAATCAGAGGACTTACCAAAGGCACATGGGTTACTGTCAAAGCGGAAGGCTTTGACGCGGAAGAGGCAGTTAAAACTTTTAATGAACTTTGGTTGAAAGGCTGGCAGAAAAATCATCAGTAACAGGCGGAAACTTTTTTTATAAAATTTTATACGAGGTGAGAATTTTGCTTACTAATGCACCTAGAGGCACTAAAGATATTTTACCTGAACAAATTGAGAATTGGATTGAACTTGAAAATAAAATCCGCAGTGTTTGCAAAATTACGGTTATGAAGAAATCCGCACTCCGATTTTTGAACATACCGAACTTTTTAAACGCGGAATAGGCGAGGGAACTGACGTTGTTGATAAAGAAATGTATACTTTCATCGACAAAGGCGAACGCTCAATAACTCTGCGTCCTGAAAATACTGCGTCTGTTGTCCGTGCTTATCTTCAAAATAAACTTTATGCGGACGGCGGACTTGTAAAACTTTTTTATATCGGTTCTATGTTCCGTTATGACAGACCGCAGGCGGGACGGCTTAGAGAGTTTCATCAATTCGGCGTTGAGGCACTCGGCGAAAAAAATCCTGCAGTTGACGCGGAAATTATTTTGCTTGCTTGGGATTTTCTGAAAAGTCTTGGCTTGGAAGATTTGAAATTAAAAATAAATACTGTGGGCTGTCCTAAATGCCGACCGATTTACAGGCAGAAACTTCAAGAATATTTTTCGGAATACAAGGACGAACTTTGCGGGGATTGTCAAAAAAGAATTGAAAAAAATCCTCTTCGACTTCTTGACTGCAAAGTTGACGGCGAAAAACATTTTGTTGAGGACGCTCCGAAAATTGAAACCTGCCTTTGTGATGACTGCAGAGAACATTTTAATAAAGTTCAAAAATTTTTGAAGGCGGCGAAAATTGATTTTGAAATTAATTCAAGACTTGTTCGCGGTCTGGATTATTACACAAAGACAGCTTTTGAAATTCAATATACTCCGCTCGGTTCACAATCTGCAGTCGCAGGCGGCGGAAGATACGACGGACTTGTTGAAGAAATCGGCGGAAATCCAACGCCCGGAATTGGTTTTGCAATGGGCATTGAAAGAATTTTAATTGCTCTCGAAAAGCAAAATTTACTTCAACAGAAAAAAGTTTCTCCGAAAATTTTTATTGCTGCTCAAGGAGAATCGGCGGAAATTTATTCTTTTGAAATTTTAACCGAACTTAGAAGAAAAAATATTTTTGCCGAAACAGATTTTGCAAAAAGAAGTCTTAAAGCACAGATGAAACAGGCGGCAAAGTCGGGGGCAAAATTTGCACTGATTCTCGGAGAAGATGAAGTTAATTCTTCAACCGTGACAGTTAAAAATCTTGAAACTTCCGAACAAGAAAAAATTTCTCTGCAGGATTTTTTGACAAAATATTTGTAATGAGGTTTTTTTAATGAAAACTATAACGAACGGTAAATTTATTCTTCCCGATGAAAAGGGAAATTTTTTTATAGCAGAAAATTTTTCCGTGACTTTCGACGAGAAAATTTTAAAAATTTCTTTTTCGGAAAAAGATGACGAAATTATTGACGCGGAAAATTGTTTTGTTGCTCCGGGTTTTATCAATATTCATATTCATGGCTGTGACGGCTGTGACGTTATGGACTCAAATTCTGAATCTCTTGAAAAAATTTGTAAATTTCTTCCGTCAAGCGGCGTTACAAGTTTTTTGCCGACGACTATGACCATGAAAATTCCTGAAATTAAATCTGCTCTGGAAAATATCCGCAACAATCAAAAAAGTTTTCAAGGCTCCAAAATTCTCGGTGTAAATCTTGAAGGTCCTTTTATAAGCAAAAAATTTCACGGTTCACACAATCCTGAAAATATTATTCCCCCAGATTTTGAAATTTTTTCTGACTTTGCGGACATTATAAAAATTATTACTTTTGCTCCCGAAGAACTCGAAGATTTTAGTTTTGTCGATAAGTGCCGCGAAAAAAATATTATTTGCTCGATCGGTCACAGTGCCGCCGATTATGAAACGGCAAAAAAATTTATTGAACACGGTGCAGACCACATCACGCATTTATTTAACGCCCAGACAGGACTTCATCACAGAAAGCCCGGGATTGTCGGTGCGGCTTTTGAAACAAATTCAACGGTTGAACTTATTGCCGATAATGTTCATACTTCTCCGACTGCTCAAAGAATTGTTTGGAAAATGAAACCGCACGACAAAATTATTTTAATAACTGATTCTTTCAGAGCATGCGGACTTGGTGACGGTGAAAGCGAAATCGGCGGACAAAAAGTTTTTGTCAAAAAAAATATTGCAACACTGGATGACGGAACTATCGCCGCAAGCGTTGCAAAAATGAATGAAGTTGTTAAAAAATTTTTTGAAAATACTCAAGCAAGTTTAACCGAAACTGTTGAACTTGTTACGAAAAATCCCGCCAAAAGATTAAATCTTTATAACGAAATCGGTTCTATTGAAGTTGGAAAATCTGCGGACTTTGTAATTTTCGACGAAAATTTTAATATCAGAAAAACAATTATCGACGGAAAAATTTTTAACAATATTGATGATCGCAATGAATAGAAGCTCGATAATTCGGATAAAGTTTCATAAGTTTTTTTAAGAATTCTTTGCGAATTTCTCTATCTGACAAGGAAAATTTTTCGGGAACGGTGACATCAAAAATCAATTTTTTTCCGGACTTGTAAGGCACAACACGAAAATCATGCAAAGTTAAATTTTCATCAATCGACGACAAAATTTTTTTCGACTGACTAATTAAATTATCAAATTCTTCGTCGTCGGTGACTGTCGGATCTGCGTGAATCGTCACGAAAATTTTAAATTCATTTTGTAAACGCCGCTCCAATTTGTCGGCAATGTCATGAGCGTCCAAAAAATTCATGTCCGCAGAAATTTCAATGTGCATCGACACAAAAATTTTTTTCTCGCCGTAGCTGTGAATAATAATGTCATGGACTCCCAAAATTTCAGGAGTTTCCATGACAATTTTTTTTATATTCGCAATAAGTTCTGACGAAGGACTTTCACCAAGCAGAGGGGTTAGAATATTTTTGAAAGTGTCCCAGCCTCCGTACAAAATTAAAATTGAAACGAAAGCCCCCGCAATTCCGTCAATATTCACGGAAAAATTTTTATAAACTACTACTGAAACAATTACCGCCAAAGTTGCAATACAATCACTGAAACTGTCAACGGCGGCAGTTTTAATTGTTTCGGAATTTATTTTTTTGCCCGCGTACCTGTAAAAAAATCCCAGAAAAATTTTCGCCGCAACAGAAATTATCAAAATAATTATCGTGAAATTATCAATCGTCAAAATTTCCGGCTCAATAATTTTTTTCACGGAATTTGTAAAAAATTCCAGCCCAACAAAAATCATGGCGGCAGAAATAAAAAATCCCGCCAAATATTCTGCACGACCATGACCGAAAGGGTGTTCAACGTCGGCAGGTTTTGCGGCGGCTTTAAAACCGATTAACATGACAATCGAACTGCCCGCGTCAGAAAAATTATTCAGAGCGTCGGCAATAATCGAAACTGCCCCGCTGTAAATTCCAATAAAAATTTTCACGGCGGACAAAATTAAATTTACAACAATTCCGACAAGCCCCGTAAAAATTCCGAACCCTTCACGAGTTCTAAAAATTTTTAAATCCATTTAATTTTTTTCGACTTCCAGCAAAAGTTTTTCAACATAAGTCGGAAGATAAAACGCACCTCGGTGAACTTTTGTATTGTAGTATTTCGATTGCAAATTTAAATTTTCCCACTTCTTAAAATCTACATCATTAGTCGGATAAAATTTTTTCGACGCAAAACCAAAAAGCCAATGCCCTGAAGGATAAGTCGGAATGTGAACTTGATAAACTCGACTTATCGGGAATGAACTCAAAATTCTTTTATGTGCCTTCTGCATGGCAATCGCATCTTTTTTATAATACGGATTTTCATGTTGATTAACCATAATTCCGTCTTCTCTCAGAGCATTACAACAGCCGCCATAAAATTCCCGCGTAAAAAGTCCTTCAACAGGTCCGTACGGATCAGTTGAATCAACAATAATCAAATCATATTTATTTTCACAACGACGGACAAATTTTAAACCGTCCTCAAAAATAATTTCTACACGCGGATTATCAAGACAACTTGCAGTCTGCGGAATAAATTTTTTGCATGCACGGACAATAGTTTCGTCCTGCTCAACCAAATCAATTTTTTCAATC
Organism: Selenomonadaceae bacterium; assembly: GCA_017553205.1. Taxonomy (GTDB): domain Bacteria; phylum Bacillota; class Negativicutes; order Selenomonadales; family Selenomonadaceae; genus Quinella. The sequence continues at coordinate 20,261 of JAFZMV010000145.1, forward strand.
GTTTCATATTTCAAAAGTTCGCGAGCAGTTCCTCCGTCTCCGCCTCCTACAAGCAAAACTTTTTTTATATTCGGATTAACGCACATCGGTACATGAGAAATCATTTCATGATAAATAAATTCGTCTTTTTCGGTAAGCATAATTTGACCGTCCAAAACTAAAATTCTGCCAAACTCCGCCGACTCAAAAATATCAACTCTCTGAATTTCGCTGACTTCGCTGAAAAGTTGTTTTTCAACTTTAATAGAAAATCTTACATTTGGTGTGTGATGTTCAGTAAACCATAAATCCATTTTTTTCCTTCTTTCTGAAACCAACTTTAACACTTGTATTTACAAGTTCTTAATTCTTTCGCGATAACTTTTTAAACTTTGTAGGGTATCGCAAAGAGCATCGCCACCGAATTTTTCCGCAACCGCGTCCGCCATTATAATTGCTGCCATTGCCTCTCCGACAACAGCCGCCGCCCAAATTGCACAAGTGTCGCTGCGTTCTTTGCTTGCAGAAGTTTTTTCAAGCGTTTTAATGTCAACAGTTTGCAAAGGTTTCATCAAAGTAGGAATCGGTTTCATAGCCGCCCGAATTATAATCGGTTCACCATTAGTCATTCCGCCTTCAATTCCTCCCGCACGATTAGTTTTGCGGAAAATTTTTTTATTCTCGTCGATAAAAATTTCGTCGTGAACTTCAGAGCCGAATTTTTTTGCATTTTCCCAGCCGTCACCAATTTCCACAGCTTTTACAGCTTGAATGGACATAAACGCCGCAGAAATTTTTGCGTCAATTTTTTTGTCCCACTGAATATGACTTCCAAGACCTGTGGGAACTCCGAAAATTTTTACTTCAAAAATTCCTCCGACTGTATCGCCGTTACTTTTTGCCGAGTCAATTTTATTTTTAATTTCATCTTCTCCACTGACTCCGCCGACGCTCAAAACTTCACTTGAAATTTTTATTCCGCACTCATTCAAAAAAATTTTGCATAAAGCACCCGCCGCCACTCTCATAGTGGTTTCTCTTGCACTTGATCTCTCTAAAATATCTCTGACATCATCGCGGGCATATTTCAAAACTCCCGTTAAATCAGCATGACCGGGACGGGCATTTGTAACTTTTTCACCAAAAGGCTGACCTTCCGCACTCATTTTTTCCTGCCAGTTTTCCCAATCTCGATTTTTTACAAGCAAAGTTATCGGACTGCCAAGAGTTTCGCCGAAACGAATTCCCGAACCAAAAATAATTTTATCCGACTCAATTTTCATTCGACCGCCACGACCATAACCGCCCTGCCGTCGTTTTAATTCTTCATTGACAAATTCGCTTGAAACTTTTAAACCTGCGGGAAGTCCTTCCAAAATACATGTCAAAATTTTTCCATGACTTTCTCCGCTTGAAATAAATCTTATTCCGCTCAAAAAAATTCCTCCCACAAAAAATTTTAATCGACAAGAGATTTAATTTTTTCCCAGTCCAAATTTGCCGCCGCGTCTTTCAGCTCAATAAATTTTTCTTCGTCTTGATCTGGTAACTGATAATCTTCAAGCGACTGCAGAACAAAAATTAAGCTGTCATAATCAAAACTTGCAGAAATTTCTTTGAGAGTTGAATACGCTTCTGCAAGTTCATCAGCCGCAATTAAAGGTTTGCTCCCGCTACTAGTTTTTTGTTCAATGAGCGGTGAAAGTTTTTCCGCATAAGATTTATAAAGATTCAAAAGAAACGGCGTAAAAGTTTTTATCTCGTCAATATATCCTGAATTTCCTGCATCTTCCAAACGTTTAGCCTTGTCGCTGAGTTCTTCCGCTCCCACAACTTTTGCGGTTGACTTTAACGCATGAACTTTCGTTGTATAATTTTTCCAGTCTTCATTTTTAAAATATCTTTCAATTTCTGCCGAGCCTGAATTTACCGCCTCCGCAAAAACCTTCAGCACGTCAATATAAGATTCAACTCCCCCGCAATGTTCAATTCCCGCCGTAATATTTAAACCTTCGACAGAATTTAACCAGTCGGGCAGGTTTTCGGATTCAGAAATTTTTTCTTTGGAAACTTTTTCGTCGGGATCATCTTCGGGAGTTTTTATAAGTTCTGGCGGAAGATATTTTACAATCAAATTTTCCAACGCCACAGAATTTATCGGCTTTGTAAGATAGTCGCTGAAACCCGCCTCAATATATTTTTCTCTTGCTCCCGAAATTGCATTTGCCGTCAAAGAAATTACGGGAGTTTTTAAATTTTTGTTGCCGACTAAAGTTTTCATCTTCTTCAGAGTTTCAATTCCGTCAATACCGGGCATGCGGTGATCCAAGAAAATAATATCGTATTTTTTTTCTGCGGCAAGTTTTAAACAGATGTAGCCGTTTTCAGCTGTATCAATTTTAATTTTCGTTTGTTTAAGTAAACTTTTTATAACAGTCAAATTCATCGCGGTATCATCGACTACCAAAATTTTTGCGTCAGGTGCGAAAAGTTTTTCATGATATTCTTCGTGCTGTGAAATGGATTTTTTGAAAGCATCAACGAAATTTCCGAGCGGTTCACTGTTGACAACTTTTTGAGCAACGTCAAAAGAAAATCTCGAGCCTTCACCGTAAACGCTGGAAACTTCTAACTTACTGTCCATCATTCTCAAAAGCTGCTGAGTAATATTCATTCCCAAGCCTGTACCTTCGATAGTTCTGTTGCGTTTTTCTTCGATTCGTTCAAAAGCACTGAAAAGTTTTGGAATATCTTCTTTTTTGATTCCGATTCCCGTATCGGCAATACTGATTTTCAAAAAAATATTTTCTTCGTCACATTTTGAAAAATTTACGCTTAAAGTCACGCTGCCTTTTTCGGTGTACTTGACAGCATTAGTCAAAATATTTGTGATAACCTGTTTAATTCTGATTTCATCGCCGAAAAGTATGCTGGGAAGATTTTCATCAGCGTTGACAATCAACTGAAGATTTTTTTTGTTTGCACGAGGTTTAATCATATTAACCAAATCATTTAAAAGCGAGCAGACAGAATATTCAACTTTAATGATTTCCATTTTGCCCGCTTCAATTTTTGAAAAGTCCAAAATATCATTGACAATTCCGAGAAGATTATTTCCCGCATGCCGAAGATTTTCCGCATATTCCAAAATATTATTGTCTTTAGATTCGCGAAGAATCATTTCGTCCATTCCCAAAATTGCATTTATCGGAGTACGAATTTCATGACTCATATTTGAAAGAAAATCGCTTTTCGTCTGATTAGCTTTAACGGCAAGCATTTTTTCATGTAGCAACTGTTGATTTTCGCGGGTTTTAAAAAGAGTACGTCCGCCCATGATTAAAAGCAGAATTACAAGACCAAAAACGGCAAGCATGACAATATAAATCGCATCTACTCCGACAGCTACAGACTCCCAAGGAACAAAACCGGAAATAGCAAAATTATATTCATATGAAACAACTGCCCCGTACAAAAAATAATGTTTTCCATGAAATTCATAAAAAACCGCTCCCGCGTCATTTATTCCCTCAAAATTTCCCGTAAGTGCATAATTCATTTTTTGACCGAGTTTTTGCCAGCCTTCACTCAAATCGGGGTGCATGATTTCTGTTTGTTCCACTCCGTCGGCTATAATTGCCCAGTCGTTTATACTGTTCAGCAAAACAACAGTGCCGTCGCCGTTGTAACTCATAGTGCTGAATCTGTTCCGCACAAAATCATCTTCATAATAATTGTATAAAACATAATTCACGCCGTCCATATAAACCGGAGTAGCGAACATTAAGCCAACATTTTTGATATATCTGATTAGGGGTTTTCCTTGAAAAGCATCTTCCGCTACCCAAAAAATTTCAGACGGTGGAACCTGACCTGCAAGAGCCGTACCGTTAGGGCGAAGTACTCCGGCATGCCTTCCTTCAATAATCTCCATGATTTGTATCAATTCTTTTGGGACAGTCTCCCCGCGTTCGATTGAACGGGCTTGACTTTGCAGACGCATTAACTCAAATTCAAACTGCTTATTCAATTCGTAAGCAATAGTTTTTGAACTTTTCGCGACGGACTCTTCCAGAGCCTCATTTAACTGATTTGTTATTTGACAATAAGCAAAATAAATCACCGCCATGACAAAAAAAGTCACGCCGATAAATTCAGCAATTACTTGCACAGATAATTCAAAATCAATCCAATTATTCAGGCGTATTTTATTTAATTTCTGCTCTTCGCTCTGATTATCCATCGCAGTCACTCCAATAATAAGTGAAAAAATTTTTCAAGACAGAATATTATAAAACTAAAAGGTGGAAAGTTTATGAGTAATTTACTTTCCACCTTCAAAATTTTTAATTGTTCACTTTTTTTTAATCTACTTTGACCTGCATCCAAAGTCTGTTGTAGTTTTTGTCTATTTCGTTACCGAGATATTTATAAGTTTCTTGATTTTTATAAACTTCGGGATTGGGGAAAGCAACAGGAGAATTTTTAAACTCTTCATTTTGTTCAAGTTCATAAACTCCGGTGTTAGGAGTGGAATAGCCGAGATAATCGAAATTTATAACGGCAATGTCCGGGCGGCACATGAAATCAATAAATTTGTACGCATTTTCAACATTTTCCGCGTCCTTTGTAATAACCCAACCGTCAATCCAGAAATTTGTTCCTTCTTTCGGTACAACAAAATTCATGTTGGGATTGGCATTCATAATCATGAGAGCCTCGCCTGAAAATATAACTCCGAGAGATGCCTCACCGGAAATGAGTTTGTCTTTTGCCTCGTCAATAACATAAGCCTGTACCAAAGGTTTCTGCTTAATGAGCATATCTCTTGCTTGTTCCAGATATTTTTCGTTGGTTTCATTTATACTGCGTCCCATAATTTTCAGCGGAATCATCAAAGCATCACGGGCAGAATCCTGCATTAAAATTTTGTCTTTGTATTTTTCATCCCAAAGAATTGTCCAGCTGTCAACAGGTTCGGTTACAACATTTTTATCGTAAATTATGCCGACAGTTCCCCAGCAGTACGGAACAGCATAATAATTTCCGGGATCAAATGATTCTGCCTGTGCAAAAAAATCTTTGCCGATATATTTTTTTGCGTTGGGAAGTTTTTCCATGTCAATAGGCTGTAAAAGTTTATTGTTAATCATTTTTTGAATCATATAATCTGAAGGGCAAATTACATCATAATGAACGGCACCTTCTACAACTCTCGGATACATATTTTCATTCGTGTCAAATTCGTCCAAGACAACATGAATTCCCGTTTCTTTCTCAAACATTTCCAAAACTTTCGGATCGATATAATCTCCCCAGCTGTAAACGTAAACATTATTTTCATTTTTCGCGGAGTCTTTTCCCCCGCAGCCCGTCAAATTCAAACAAACCATCGCAGTCAATACGACAGTCAGTAAAAATTTAAAAATTTTTTTGCGTTTCATTATAAAACGTCCTCCTTATTATTCTTCGTAGTGTCCTTTACAGGATTTTACTTCTATAAAATTTTTCGCCTTAATTAAAAGCAGTATCAAGGAAAAGCACATTCGCCATTAACATTTTTCGCCAGTTCTTCAAGGGTAAACATTTTTCCCTGCCCATTGCCGATTGAATTTTTGCACCGTCAAGTTTTGCAAGTTTTGCAAGATAACGGGCGTTATTTATACATTTTTCAACCTCTTTTCCTTTACGCATTTCCAATTCATCAAGAAAATGTTTCCATTAGCTTTTTGAAAAAGCAATACTGTCCTCACCATACTTAATTACGATAATTTCCATGATTCTCTCCCTCTTCCGTCAATTTAAATCTTCTACAGATAATTTTTTTCTATTCATAGCAAACAGAATCACAAAAATTAAAACCGTGAGAAATACCAGCGTCGAAAGTGCATACATTTCTGGGTGTATTCCAAGTTTCAACTCAGAATAAATTTCTGTAGGCAGTGTGTCGACTCCTGCACCGCGTGTAAAATAAGTTATTATGAAATCGTCCGCCGACATCGTGAACGCCAGCAAAAATCCCGCAAAAATACTCGGTCTAAGTTCGGGAAGTACTACGCTTGTAAATGCTTTAAAAGGTGACGCTCCCAAATCCAAAGCCGCCTCATAAAAACTTTTATCAAGTGCCATAAGCTGAGGCATTATACACAGCATGACATAAGGAACATTGAAAACTACATGGGCGATTAAAATTGAGCCGTAGCCTAATTTCATTCCCATTCCCATGAATAAAAGCATTAAAGAAATTCCCGTAACAATATCCGCGTTTAAAATCGGAACATTCGCAATACTCATGAACATTGCCCGCATTTTTTTTCCAACTTCACGAAGTGCCAGACAAGTTATCAACGCCAAAATTGTCGCGATGAACGCAGATAAAATTCCGATTGAAATTGTATTTTCCAGTGCCTCTAAAATTTGTTCTTGCTGGAAAAGGGATTCGTACCACTTTAAAGAAAATCCCGTCCAGTGTCCGCGATAACGGCTTTCATTAAATGACTGTGCAATTAAAACTCCAATGGGAGCATAGAGAAATAAAAAAATTATCGCCAAATAAATTGTTTTTAATCTTGAAATCATTTCTCCGCCTCCTCATGAGAATTTTCAAAAAAGACAGTCAACGCCATATTGATAACAATAAAAATCATCAGCACTATTGAAAGAGCCGCCCCCAAATTCCAATCATATTCAAAAGTAAATTCCTGCTCAATAACGTTACCTATCAATAAAATTCTTCCGCCGCCAAGTAAAGCACTTATCGCAAAAGTTGTAAGAGCGGGAATAAAAACCATAGTAATTCCGCTGACTGCTCCCGGCAAACTCAAAGGCAGAATAACTTTATAAAAAGTCTGCCAAGTATTCGCTCCCAAATCTTTTGCCGCCTCAATAATACTTTTGTCAATTTTCGTAAGTGCAACATAAAGCGGGAGAACCATATACGGCAGATAATTATAAACCATGCCGATAACTATCGCGGTTGAAGTATTTATCAAAGTCATGTCGGGAAGTGACAGCAACCTCAAAATTTGATTTAAAGTTCCGTTACTTTCCAAAATTGTCTGCCATGCCATCGTTGATAAAAGAGTATTCATCCATAACGGCAGAATAAACAATAAAGTTATAATCGTCCCCGCAGACTTCGCACGCTCCACCAAAATTAAACACAACGGATAGGCTAAAAGCAGACAAACAATCGTGCTTATTAAAGCCAGCAGTACTGACATTTCCAGCGAGTGAAAAAATTCTGACTGGAAAATCATCAAAATATTTCCGAAAGTAAATTCTCCTTCGGGAGTCGTCAAGCCGTAATAAAGCATGAAAATCAACGGCACAAAAATAAAGATTCCTGCCCAAATACAAAACGGTGCAAGAAATAGATTTCTTATTCCGACAGTTCTAAACATTTACGTTTTTCCTCCGTTAAATTTTTCAAATTTCTTTGGCTACTGCCTCATCTTCTGACTGAGGTTTCATCATAATTTGAATATTTTGGGGATCTAAATGCAGACTGACTTTGTCGCCGACTTTTCTGCCGTGAATTGACTGCACGAGCCATTCAAAATTTCCCGTATCAACAATAATATCATAAGACATTCCCCAGAAACCTACGCGAGTAACAACTCCGTTTAAAGCATTTTCTTGAGGAAAATCAAGTGTAATATCTTCGGGACGAATTTGAACATCAACGGGACATTCTTCGGGGAAACCTGTGTCAACGCAGGGATATTCTCTGCCAAAAATTCTGACGAGTTTATCACGAACCATAACGCCGTCAATAATATTACTGTCGCCGATAAAATCAGCAACAAAAGCGTTTTCAGGCTCGTTATAAACATTTTCGGGAGTGCCGACCTGTTGAATGTAGCCCTGATTCATTACCACAACAGTATCAGACATAGAAAGTGCTTCTTCCTGATCATGCGTGACAAATACAAAAGTAATTCCCGTTTCGCGGTTTATTCTGACAAGTTCATTTCTCATTGCACGACGTAATTTTAAATCCAATGCACTCAAAGGCTCATCAAGTAATAAAACTTTCGGTTCATTGACAATAGCACGAGCGATTGCAATTCTCTGTTGCTGACCGCCTGAAAGTTTTGTTACGTCATGTTTTTCATAACCGTCAAGATTTACAAGTTTTAAAGCGTATTTAATTTTATCTTTGATATAATCTTCGGACTTACCGTTAATTTTTGGACCGAAGGCAATATTTTCCTCAACATTCATGTGAGAGAAAAGAGAATATTTTTGAAAGACGGTGTTAATAGGTCTGCGATTAGGCGGAACCTGCGTAATATCTTTTCCGTCAAAAATAACTCTGCCGTTGTCGGGTGATTCAAAACCTCCGATAATTCTGAGCAAAGTAGTTTTTCCGCAGCCCGACGGTCCCAACAAAGTCATGAATTCATTTTCATGAATTGTCAAATCAATTTCATCAAGCACCATCAAACTGCCAAAAGTTTTAACAACGTTTTCCAAGTGAATAAGTTCCCTTTTCAATTCCCAACAACCTTTCGTCAATGTGGAATTTGGAATGAGGAATGAGGAATTTTTATTTTCGCCGTCCTTAATCCAACTTCCTAAATTTTATTTTAGAATTTGTGAGATTACAATTTTTTCGTTTTGGATTTCAGAAAGAATTTTATCCATGACGGACGCAAAATTTTTCATGCTGTTTTCTGAAAATCTTGATGCGTCATAATCCAAAACTAAATCATAAGTGCCGCGTTCAGTCGTCCAAACTTCAATATCTAAAGAATTTTCTGCGGCTGAAGTTTCATTCGGCGGCATGTCGATAATTTGGGCGGTATTGTCGCCAATCATAATATGATCCGTGACAAAATTTTTCAAGAAAATAAAAGTCGCACAATCCACCGCAGAATCATTTTTATAAATTTCGTCTAAACTCTTGCGGAATTTTTTACTTGTGCGAATTATGCCTTCAAGTTCGTCCAAGAAATTTTCTGCAGAAATATCTTCCTCAAAATTCCATTTGCAAGGGAAATTTTCCATAAGCAGACCCATTAAACGAACTTCGCCGGGATTATTTCTGCCGCTGTCGATTAAATTCATGACAGAACTTTTTGAGCCGGTAATTTTTGCAAGAGTAAGCATTGACGCGGCAAGGAAAAAAATTTGTTCATTGCGATGAGTTTTTCTGAAAAATTCTTCGCCGATATTTTTAAAAGTATATTTGAAAGTCCCTTTCTTCCAAGCAGAAACATTTTGAACGTCAACAGGCGGAAGATGTTTTTTTCTGTCAAAATTCGACAAAATTTTTTTCCAATATTCATGACCTTCGGCAAGTTCGTTTTCATTTGTCTGCAGTTCTTCAAGAGTATACTGCAAAAAACTTTTCGGACTGCTCTGCAAATTTCTTCCGCGATAACGAATGTCTATTTCTTTCGCAAAAAGTAAAACGCTCATTCCGTCCATAACTGCATGATAAAAATCTACATAAAAATATTTTGCCGTCGGAGTTTGAAAAAGATAAATTCTGTAAAGCGGATTACCTATGAATTTATAAGGCTCTTTGAATTTGTTCACGCGTTCTTCAAATTCTTCGTCGGAAATTTTTTTCACTTCGATGTGAACAGGTGCCGAGTCGAAAGTCTGACAAAGTTCGCTTGTTTCAGGGTGAAACTCAAGACGACATTTAAAAATATCGTGAGCGTTCAAAGTTTCGTTGACAGAATCTGCAAGGCGATTCATATCCACTCCCGAAGGCAGTTTCATCAAAGCTCCGATGTTCATCATAGTTGATTTTGCTTTTCTCAAATGCATATCAATCAGCATATTTTGTATCGGACGCAGAGGATAAAAAATTCTCTCACTCACTTTAAACACTCCTTTCAACTTTCAACAAAATGAATTGTATTTTATTTGGAACTTTTTTACAAGTCAAGGCAGGATTTTTTTTGAATGTACAAAAAATTGTGGTTTGTTGTGTTATAATCTTGATTGAAAGGGGAAATTTTTTTGTTTACGGAAAAAAATTTTAAATCTGCACTTGATGCCATGAACTTTGAAAAAATTTCTGACAGCGTTTATCAAAAAAATTTCGGAGAAAATATTTCAATGTCTGCAGATTTCAAAAATAAAAAACTTACTTATCCTACACAGTTAAAAAATTGCGAAAAAAATAATTTGCTCGACTCCGCACACAAAGAAAATTTAGTTGTCTTTGAATGTGTTCACCGACTTTTGGAAAAAGGCTACAAGCCTGAACATATTGAACTGGAAAAGGCTTGGCACTTGGGACACGAAACAAAAAGCGGGCGTGCTGATATTTGTGTTTCAAATTTCGACGGTGAATTGCTTTGTATAATTGAGTGCAAAACTTTCGGGAAAGAATTCACCAAAGAATTGAAAAATTTGCAGGAGGACGGCGGACAACTTTTTTCTTATTGGCAACAAGAAAGAAATTGCAAATGGCTGGTCTTGTATACTTCAACTTTAGACGAAAAAAATGAAAAAATTATTCCGAAGTCTGAAACTGTAGATTGTTCGGACGATAAAAATATTTTGACAGCTGCCGAAAAAAATCCCGAAGTAAAAACCTATAAAAATTCTTACACTGTGGAAAATCTTTATGATACTTGGGTTGACACTTACGAAAAAAAATTATTGGGCGATTTATTTTTCAACGAAAATACAACGGCTTATAAAGTCGGACTGAAACCGCTGAAAATTTCTGATTTACAAGATTTAAGCGAAACTGACGGCATTATAAATAAAATTGAAGAAATTCTTCGTCACAATAATATTTCAGATTATGCGAACGCTTTCAACAGACTGATCGCACTTTTTATTTGCAAACTTGTTGACGAGTCACAAAAAAATTTTGATGATGAAGTAGATTTTCAATATAAAATCGGTGTTGACAGTTATGAAATTTTACAGGACAGACTGCAAAGACTTCATCGCGACGGCATGGAAAAATTTATGGACGAAAAAATTTTCTATATGCCTGACGACTACGCAAAAAATTTAGTTCAGCAAGTTTTGGGGCAAAACAGAGAAATTATGATCCAAGATTTGCAGAATAATTTGCGAAAGCTGAAATTTTTTACAAACAATGATTTTGCTTTTAAAGAAGTTCACAACGAAGAACTTTTTTATCAAAATGGAAAAGTTTTGGTTGAAATGGTTCGTCTGTTTCAAAAATTTAAAATTATCAGCCCGAATAATTTGCAAACTCTCGGCGATATGTTCGAGCAACTTTTAGACAAAGGCTTTAAACAAAACGAAGGTCAATTTTTTACTCCGATTCCGATTGCAAGATTTATTTGGGATTCTTTGCCGCTTGAAAAAATTATTTCCGATGAACCGCCGAAAATTATTGATTATGCATGTGGTGCGGGACATTTTTTGACTCAAGGTTTTAAAGCGATAAACGATTTTACAAAAAATACTTTGCCAAAAGGTTGGGAAGACAGAAAAATTTTCGGAATTGAAAAAGATTACAGGCTTGCAAGAGTTTCAAGAATTTCATTTTTTATGCACGGTGCAAACAAAGGCAGCGTAATTTTTGGCGACGGACTGGAAAATAATTTTGATAAATATATTCGTCCTGCCGATTTTGATATTTTAATTTCAAATCCTCCGTATTCTGTCAAAAGTTTTAAACCACATTTAAAATTGGAAAATAAATTTGACACGCTTGAAAAAGTTTCAAATGACGGCTCAGAAATTGAAACTTTATTCGTTGAAAGAATTGCTCAACTTGTAAAGCCATGCGGAATTGCGGCGGTAATTTTGCCGAGTTCGATTTTGAATAAAGACGGCAAAAGTTTTATTTGTGCCAGAGAAAAAATTTTGCAGAATTTTTATATAAGAGCCATTGCGGAATTTGGCAGTAAAACTTTTGGAGCCACAGGTACAAAGACAAATATTATTTTTCTTGAAAAGTTGGAAGATACTCCGAAACGTTTTAATTTGCTCGGTGACAGCGTGACGCAAATTTTTAAAGATGATATTCGCACTGATTTTGAGGATAAAAAAATTTTTGATGCTTGGTTGAAAAAAATAAATACTTCAGAAGAAATTTACAAAAATTTTGTAAATCGCGAAAAAAATTTTTCCGAATGGGCTGATGATTCTTATTTTGGCGAATATGTCACGGCTTTTGAAAATTCGACCGAATACAAAAATAAAATCAGCCAAGTTACTTTTCAAAATCTTTCTGATACAGAAAAAATTTCTTTGCTCAATCAAAAATTTTATGACTTCGCCCAAAGTGTCGAAAAAGAAAAAATTCTTTACTTCGCACAAACTTTTGAGCAAATGACGCTGATTATTTCCGCACCTGACGACAATTCAGAGCAAGAAAAATTTCTCGGCTACACTTGGAGCAATCGAAAAGGCGACGAAGGAATTAAAATTAAAACTCCGGGCGGTCTGCTTTATAATCCTGATAATCGAAATGATGAAAATAAACTTGCCGCTGCTGTCCGAAAAAGTTTTTCAGGCGAACAAATTAAAATTCCCGAATCCGAAAAATATTTCAATTATTTTAATCTCAGCGACTTAATCGACTTCAGCGGCACGAATTTTACAAAAATTATTAAATTGACAAAAAAAATTGAAACGACTTACAGCGGAAATTTTGAAATAATTTCGCTTGGAAAAGCCGCAACGTATGTTACAGAAAAAATTTCTATCGACGAAATAAAAATTTCTGATTATGTGACGACTGATAATATGCTGAAAGACAAACGCGGAATAAAAATTTTTGAAGGCGAGCCGCAAATTTCATCTGTGACAAAATTTTTGCCGAATGACATTTTAATTTCAAATATTCGTCCGTATCTCAAAAAAATTTGGTTTGCAGACCGTGCCGGCGGTTGCTCAAATGATGTTTTGGCTTTCAGAAGTTTTGATGAAAAAATTTTGTTGCCGAGATATTTATTTTTAATTTTGTCGCAAGATTATTTTTTTGATTTTGTTATGGCTGACATAAAAGGTTTGAAAATGCCACGAGGAGATAAAAAAAATATTTTAACTTTTAAATTTCCGTTGCCGAGTCTTGAAGAGCAGAAAAAAATTATTGGCGAATTTACCGAGCTTGATGAAAAAATTTCAAATTGCGACAAAAAAATAATTTCCTGCGACTTGGCGATAAAAAATAAATTTGCTGAAATGTTTGGAGGATTTGAAAAAAATATTTCATTTTCAAAAATTTTCATTGATGATACAAAAAATGGTGAAAAAATTCCTGCGTCAGAATATTTAACTGAAGGAAAAATTCCGATTATTGACCAAAGTGTGAATGAAATTGCAGGTTACAGCAATTCTGAAGAAAATTTTTATAAAAATCTTCCGTGCATAATTTTTGGCGACCACACAGAAATTTTTAAATATGTTAGAACCTGTCTAAAATCTTTTGAGAATAAGGGTAAGTAAAGCCAGAACAGTCATCTGCATTGAAGTGTGAAGTTTACGTTCACAATTTTTCCACAAACGGCGATTCTTTTCCAACCACGCAAAAGTACGTTCCACAA
>JAFZMV010000016.1 GCA_017553205.1 Selenomonadaceae bacterium
ATTATCGAAAGATTTTTTAATCGCATCAAACACTACAGACACATTGCAACACGTTACGACAAATTGTCCGTTTGCTTTTTAAATTTTGTTCTTCTTGCCACCGTCATGATAAAAATTTAGACTTTACCAACACGCCCTAGCACAACGAGTAAATATTATTAAAGAGAACAATCAAGCAGCTGTGGAAAATACAGTTATTATTGTAACTAGCATAGAACAGACAGTGGTAATATACTCATGTTAAAGCAAGTACCATAATTGAATGTAATCCACAGTTACAAGAGCGAATTAAAGGAATTACGGAAAATCATCTTGTCGTACTCCTCTCGCATTTATGGTGGGATAGTATGTCAAAAAAATTTTAAAGGAGAATTTTTTTATGAAATGGATAAATCATCAGATAGTAACGGGATTTATAATTTATGCGGCGACTGACAATGCACTTTTTGTAGCATCGGGAATTTTTGGAGCAGTTATTCCTGACAGAGTTGAAGGCTCACCACCGAAAGAAAGTGCGGCTTATTGGAAGTGGAGAAAAAGTCACCGCACTTGGTCGCATTATCCGCCAATTTATTTATCACTCATTGCGGCGGCTCAGTATGCAAAAAATTTTTATCCCGATCCAACTGTTGAAATAATTTTGAATTTGATAACTTATGCACTTGTCGGAGCGTTGCTACATATTGCAGAGGACGGAATTTGCGGAAAAGTTCCGATTTTTAAGCCGCGAAAAAAATACGGGCTGAAACTTTTTAAAGTCGGATCATTCGGAGAATATTTTTGCTCGGCGTTAATAATTTTCTGCTGCATTTTCTACAGATTCGGCGATTTATCAAAAATAACTTCCCTGTTTAAAAATATTCCGTTATAATACTGCTATAAAAAATTTTTGGAACGGGGATTATATGGACGATTATACATGGCGAAAAAGAATGGAAGCTCGGCGAAGGCGTAGAAAATTTGAGCGTGCTTTCGTCATTTTTTTGTTGATTTTAGGTTTAAGCGGAATTGTTTGGTATATTACAAGCTATACAAAGACTCCGTCTTATTCCATGAATGAAATGTTTGAGGCTTTTCAAGAAAACGACGTTGAAAATTTCAGAAGTCATCTTGAATTGCCGACTATAACGGCTAAGGCTTACGATGATTTGACAGTGGATCTTTTTAAGTATGATACACAACTTTCAGATCGTGAGAGGTCTTTATTTGAAAATTTTTATGTGCTGATTCGTACGCAAATGTGTCAAGGTGCAATAAAAGTTATAAATAAAAAATTGGACAGCGGACAGTGGACACTTCCCGAAGAAATGCTTAAAGGTCGTCAGCTGGGAATTGATTTTGATTTACTGCTTGAAAGAAGTTTAATTCGTCATACAAGTATTTTGGGCGTTGAAAATGTTATCCACAATGGAAACACTGCAACGGCTGATATAAAAGTTGTCGAAGATTATTCACAAATTCCTTTTACGTTAAAAGTTACTCTGCAAAATTTTTCTTCGGCAAGTTGGCAGGTCGGGCAGAAAATTTTTGAATTAGGCGGAAAAAGTTTTGTTTTTCCCGGAATGAGTTTTACTTTCGGAAAAAGCGACTGGCGAATTATCAGCGTTGACAATTACCGCGAATATCTAGACGCAGTCAGCCCGACTTTGAAAAAAGATTTGGCGGACTATATCGACGCGACTTCTGAAATTGTTAATCGTTATAATGAAAGTTTTTTGCAGGAACAAAACGCATTTATCACCATGCAGAGAACTCCTTACGGAATTATGACGGACAGTCAACGGGCAGGAATTGCAAATTATATAAATCAGGTTATTATTCCTATGAGGCAGTATCGTCAGAATGAACTTGACGCGGTTCCAATTCCTAAAGGTGCAACTTATTTATCAAATCTCCGCAAAGAATCCACTGCAGTTACAATTTCTGCGTGGCAGTCTTATGCTCGCGGACTTTTGGAAAATAATTCTGCGGCTTTTGACACTGCGGAATCACTTCATAAACAAGAATTGGCATTGGATCAGAGAATTGAAGAACTTGTACATAATTCGGCGGTCACAAGAAATTTGCCTGACTTGCCATGATTATGAACAAAAAAATTTTTGGAGGGAAAAATCAAAATGCACTTGCAGGTGTTGGGGCTGAATTATAAAACTGCTCCGATTGAAGTCAGAGAAAAATTTTCAGTCAACAAAAATTCTATTCGTCAAGGTCTTGAAAATTTGGCGGATTATGACGGACTAAATGAGGCAGTTGTTTTATCTACCTGCAACCGAAGTGAAATTTATGCGTCATGTGCGGACGGCTGCGAAAACAGCGTAAAAAATTTTTTAAATGATTTGGTCGGCGGAATTTCTGACGCGGAAAATTATTTTTACGAGTACACGGGAGAAAATTGTATTCGTCATCTTTTTGGAGTTGCGGCGAGTTTGGACTCTCAAATTTTGGGCGAAGGACAAATTTTATCTCAAGTCAAAGAGGCTTACTCAATCGCAAAATCTGTTGACGCAACGGGAACAGTTTTAAATACTCTTTTTCATAAGGCGATAACTGTCGGGAAAGTTGTTCGCACTGAAACAAAAATTGCTTATAATTCTGTGTCGGTAAGTTCGGCGGCGGTTGAACTTGCAAAAAAAAATTTGAACGGATTGGAAAATAAAAAAGTTTTGATTTTCGGAGCGGGAAAAATGGCTCAACTTACTGCACAACATTTGCAGTCTAACGGAGTCGGAAAAATTTTTGTCGCTAACAGACATTTGGAGCGAGCGGAAGAAATGGCGAAAAAAATCGGCGGAACTGCAGTAAGCTGGGAAGATGCTTTATATACTGCCGATAATGTTGATGTTGTTGTTACTTCGACAGGTGCTCCTCATTACGTCATAAAATTTTGGCAAACTCAACAACTCATGACTAGAAGAAACGGACGAGAAATTTTTTTCATTGATATTGCAGTTCCCCGCGACGTTGAACCTGAAGTCGGAAAAATTAAGGGCGTTACTCTTTACAATATTGACGACTTAGAATCTGTTGTTGAAAGTCACAAGCAGGCAAGAAAAGACGAGGCGAAACTTGCAAAAAAAATTGTTGATGAATTTGTTGCGGCAACTTTGGAAAGATTTAAATATTTAAAATTTCAGCCGCTTATGGCAGATCTTTCAAACCGTGCAGAAAAAATCAGAGAACGCGAAGTAAAAAGAGTTTCAGGAAAATTTTCAAATTTGAATGACGACGACAAAAAAATTATCGAGCAAATGACAAAAATGATTGTGCGAAAACTTTTAAGACTTCCAATGATGAAATTAAATGCGTCGGCGGGAACTCATGAAGAAAAATTTTATACTGATGCGGTTCGGGCATTGTTCGCGGAATAAAATCAGAAAATTTTACGCCTTCGGGCGATTTTTTATGATAAAATATTCACGAGGTGGTTTTGTGTCCATTCCAAAATATGATGAATTTTACAATATTATTTTAGAATTTTTGAGCGATGAAAAAATTCATAAAATCAAAGATTGCAGAGAGTACATAATAAAAGTTATGAATTTTTCAGAGGAAGAGATAAAAGAGCTTTTACCTGTAAGTAAATTGCCTAAGTTAAATAATCGTATCGGTTGGGGTATTGCTTACTTAAAAAATGCTGAAATGCTTTCTAAACCTAAAAGGGGATATATAAAAATTACAGATGCAGGAAAAAATCTTTTGAAAAAAAATATTACAGTCACAAATAAAATTCTTTCTGGAAATTATTTGTTAGAAAATCTATTTGATGTTCCTAATGATCTATTTGATGTTCCTAATGAAGAATACAATCAAAATTCATTGAATGAAGAATCAACTCCTGAAGAAATTTTTGAAAGGGTTTACCAAGAAATAAATTTTGAATTATCTGATGAAATATTATCAATAATTTCAAGTATGTCACCTAAATTTTTTGAAAGATTGGTAATAATTTTGGTTGAAAAAATGGGATACGGCACAGGAACTGTAACACCTTATGTAAAAGATGAAGGACTTGACGGAATTGTTTATGGTGACAAACTTGGATTTGAAAGAATCGGAATACAAGCAAAATTGTGGAATCGTGATAAAACAATTTCCAGACCAGAAGTTCAAAAATTTTATGGAGCATTGGCAAATTATTCTACAATCGGAAAAATTGACAAAGGACTTTTTGTAACGACTGCAAAATTTTCTCCGCAAGCTAAAAAATATGCAGATGAACAACATATTGTGCTTATTGACGGAAAAAGACTTGCAGAATTGATGATTGAATTTGAAGTTGGGGTTTCAACGCAAAAAATTTACAAAATTAAACGAATTAATAATGATTTTTTTGATGATGAATAATAAAAAATTTTACGCCTTCGGGCGATTTTTTTTTGCTCAGAAGACTTTTAGACGTGCAGAAAATACAATCTAAAAAATTTAAAAAAAATCGTGAAAAGTGGCGTAAAATATGGAACTTTGACGACTGAAGAAAAAATTTTCACGCTGTAAGACCCCGAATCTCAGTTTGGCAGATTTTGAGTTTCAAAAAATTTCTCATGTCGCGAAAAAATTTTGTTCAGAGCAAATTTTTTTGCAGAAAAAAATATTTATGATAAAATTTATTAGAGGCGATAAAAATGGAAATTATCAGAGTCGAAAATTTAAAACATATTTACAAAACGGCGGCAGGAGAAAAAATTGCTCTTGATGACGTAAATTTAAAAATTTCTGCGGGAGAATTTATTTCGATAATCGGAACAAACGGTTCAGGAAAATCCACGCTGGCTAAACATTTCAACGCACTTTTGCAACCTTCAAGCGGAAAAGTTTTTGTGGAAAATTTGGACACGGCGGACGAAAAAAATTTGTGGGAAATTCGTTCAAAAGTCGGAATGGTTTTTCAAAATCCGGATAACGAAATTGTTGCGGCGATTGTGGAAGATGATGTGGCTTTTGGTCTGGAAAATTTGGGAATTGAACCTTCAGAAATTCGGCGACGCGTTGACTTGGCACTTGATACGGTGAACATGACAGATTATAAAAAATTTGCTCCGTCAAAACTTTCAGGCGGACAAAAACAAAGAATCGCTATCGCGGGAGCAATCGCCATGCAGACAAAAATTATTGTTTTCGACGAACCGACTGCAATGTTGGATCCGCAGGGGCGGCATGAAGTTTTAAGCACGATAAAAAAATTGCATGAAAATGGATTGACGATAATTCTAATAACGCATTTCATGGAGGAGGCGGCACAAGCTGAAAAAATTTTTATAATGGACGGCGGAAAAATTATCAAACAGGGAACACCACAAGAAATTTTTTCTGACGTGAAAGAAATAAAAAAAATTGGGCTTGATGTTCCCGCACCTGTTGAACTTGCCGACAGATTACGGAAAAAAGGTTTAAAACTTCCGAAAAATATTTTAACTGCAGAAGATTTATCAAATGCACTTGCAAAATAAAAAAAGACTGTCCGAATTTTGGCAGTCTTTTTTGTTTATAAAAATTTTTTTAATAAGTTGTAATTTTTTTCTGCAGTTTCTAAAAATTTAATTGAAGTTTTTCATTTATTGCCTTATAATCAGCGACGGAAAATTTAACAGACCGTTGAGGTTTATTTTTTTTCTTAGAAAATTTAGATAAGGAGTTTTTGTTTTGCATTGTTTGAAAAAAATTACTGCGGCGTTGGTTATAGGGACATTTGCTTTTTCTGTTTCTGCAAATACTTCAGAGGCAAAAAGATTTCATGATTCAAAAATTGAAACAAAATCTGCCTCGCATAAGTCTGATAAAAATTTTACAAAAAGTATTGAAAAAAGATTTGACAAAATAGACGCAGAAGGAGTTCTTTCAGCAGTTCTTCCTGTTATTGAAGAAACTATTCAAATTGAGGAGCCTGCAAGATTTGACGTTCCGCAGACTGTTTCGGCTTCGGACGCGTCAATTTTCGGAACGCCTATGGCAACTCAACAGCAGTGTGTAAAATATTTGACCAGAAATAATCCAAATCCAAATTTAAATGTTTCAGCTGAAGAAATTGTTGCTTATTATTATGAAGAAGGCATGCGGGAAGGTATCCGCCCCGACGTTGCCTTTGCACAGGCTTTAAAAGAAACGGGATTTTTCAGATACGGCGGGACAGTTACTCCCGATCAAAATAATTATTGCGGACTCGGTACGACCTCCGCGACTGTAAAAGGAAATTATTTTTCAGATCCGAAAATGGGAGTCAGAGCCCACATTCAGCATTTGCTTGCTTATTCTTCAACTCGTCTGCCTTCAACTGAAATTGTTGATCCTCGTTACAGTATTGTCAGAAAAGTTTACGGCTCAAAAACTTTGAGTAAGTGGTCTGATTTAAACGGACGCTGGGCAGTTCCGGGCAGAGGTTACGGGCAGGAAATTTTGTCGATGTTCAGAGATATTTTAGTTCAATAGGTGATAAAAAATGATTTCTGAATGGGAACTTTTTTTCAGATTGACGCTGGCTTGTGTATTGGGCGGCGTTATCGGCTACGAAAGACAAAGCCGAAGAAAATCTGCGGGACTTCGGACAAATGTTTTAGTTTGTCTTGGTTCATGCTTGATTATGGTTTTGAGTGAGGCTCTTTATTTTAACGTCGAAGGAAGAACAAACGCCGACCCTGCAAGACTTGCCGCACAAGTTGTCAGCGGAATAGGTTTTCTTGGTGCAGGTGCAATCATGAAAGAAGGATTGACTGTAACAGGCTTGACGACTGCGGCATGTATTTGGGCAGTTTCGGGAGTAGGTCTTGCAGTCGGTGCGGGATATTATTCTGGAGCTTTATTTACGACTGGTTTAATTTTCGCAACTCTCGGAACTTTATCCAGAATTGATGAATGGGTTATGCATGAAAAAAATTTGTATCTTACAATTCACACGAAAGACAAACCCGGGCAACTCATGCATATAAGTTCATGCATTGACGATTTACAATTAAAGGTTCGCGGAGTAAAAGTAAAAGCAGATGAAGATCATTCCGATACTTTAATAATTGATTACGAAGTTTATAATCACAGAAGTTTGAAGAGTGTTATAGTTGTTGACGCTATAAAAAGAATTGACGGAGTCATTCGCGTTGATGTCAACTAAAGAAAAATTAAATGTTCCGAACAATTACGCATTTTCTAATTGAAATTTAAAAATCTTAAAAATTCTCATAATAAAAGCCCCACCGAATTAAATCGGAAGGGCTTAATTTTTTTATACGATTAATTTTTATTTTTCCGAGTAAGCTACAAAATTATTTCCTGCTGTAAGATTTTCAAAATTTTGTTTATGAATTTTTTCAAGAGCGGTCGATTGCAGATAAAAATATTTTTTTAATTTTATTTTATTTACAGAATCATTTTTTTTTTATAATTGCTAATCAAAAAATTTCAAGGAGATAATTTTTATGGAAATCGGAGCGATTGTAAGTGCAAATTATAACAACTATAATGAACTTAAAAAATTTTCTTCAAAAGAATCAGACGAAAAAATTTTTTCTGAAAATTTTTTTATAACCTTGTCATAATTTTGTATTACTCCGGCGACAATAAATCCTAAATTTTTTTTCGTGAGTTTATATTCGCTCTTTATATCTGCAAAAATTTTTCAAAGATTTTAGGAATTTTAATCGTCGGCGTAATAGACGTGCAGAAAGTATTTTTGGCGACTTTTAGACGTGCAAAAAGTCTTTTGATAAAAAAATATATTTCGCGTAATTACGCCATTTTAAATTTTTCTCGGCTCTCAAATGCCTGATTTCAGATTTTGGGAGTTTTGAGAAAATTTTTTTTGCCCAAAAATTTTTAAAGATTTTTCAAAGAAATTTTTTGTGTTATAATTTGAAAAAAATTTTGGAAGGAAAAAATTTTATGAACGTTAATGAAATTAAATCTGAACTCGCCGAACTCAGAAAAAAAATTAAATATCACAACAAAAGATATTATGACGACGACGCACCGGAAATTTCTGATTTTGAATACGATAATTTGATGAATCGTTTAAAAGAAATTGAAAAAAATTTTCCAGAATTTATTACAAAAAATTCTCCGACTCAAATTGTCGGCGGAAATGCAAAAAGAACTGCAGGAAAAATTATTCCGCATGATGTTCAAATGCTTTCTCTTCAAGATATTTTTTCTCGTGATGAAGTTGAAAATTTTGTTGAAGATGTTTTGAAAAAAATTCCTGACGCTGAATTTGTTGTTGAGGAAAAAATTGACGGGCTTTCTCTCGCTTTAAAATATCGCGACGGAAAATTTTTTCAGGCGGTGACTCGTGGCGACGGACTTGTTGGCGAAGATGTCACGGAAAATGCAAAAGTTATTTCTGATGTCGTGCAGGAAATTTCTGACGACGTGAAATATTTTGAAATTCGCGGAGAAGTTTATATGACGAAAAAAATTTTTGAAAAAGTCAATGAACGTCAAAAAAATCTCGGCTTAAAAATTTTTGCAAATCCTCGAAATTGTGCGGCGGGAACTCTTCGACAACTTGACAGCAGAATTGTAGCCGAAAGAAATTTGTCGATGTTTGTTTTCAATTTGCAGAAAGTTGAAGGAAAAAATTTTTCTTCGCACACTGAAGCATACGAATTTATGCAGAAAAATCATATAAAAATTATTCAAAATTATTCCGTCTGCAAAAATTTTTCGGAAGTTTGGGCGGCGATTGAAAAAATTGCTGAACGCAGAAAAAATTTGGATTATGATATTGACGGTGCAGTTATAAAAATAAATAATTTTTCGCAACGTGAAATTTTGGGAGCGACTTCAAAATTTCCAAAATGGGCAATTGCTTATAAATATCCGCCCGAAGAAAAAGAAACGATTTTGAAAAAAATTGAATTGAGTGTGGGACGTACAGGAAAAATTACTCCGACTGCAATTTTTGAGCCGATTTTTTTAAACGGAACGAAAGTTGAGCGGGCGACACTTCATAATCAAGATTTTATAAAAAATTTGGACGTTAGAATTGGCGACGTGATAAAAGTTTACAAAAGCGGGGAAATTATTCCGAAAGTCAGCGGCGTAAATATTTCAAAACGTCCTGAAAATTCTGTTCCGTTTAAATTTCCCGAAAATTGTCCTGTCTGCGGTCACAAAATTTTTCGTGAAAAAAATGCGGCTGATTTTTTTTGCATAAATCCGAATTGTTCCGCACAAATTGAAAATCATCTGATAAATTTTGCGGGCAGAAATGCGATGGACATTAAGGGCTTGGGAGAAACTTCAATTCCGAAATTGATTGAGGAAAATTTTGTAAAAAATATTTCTGACATTTACAAGCTGAAAAATTTTCGTGCGGAATTGATTGAGAAAAAAATTTTTGGACGTGAAAAAGCAACGGAAAATATTTTGACGGCGATTGAGGAGAGCAAAAAAAATAATCCCGCAAAACTTTTAACGGGACTTGGAATTTTTGGTGTCGGAGTTGCGGCGGCAAAAGATTTGATAAAAAATTTCGGCGGAATTGAAGAAATTTCTGTTGCGAGTTTTGAAGATTTAAAAAATGTTCCTGACATCGGAGAAATTACTGCGAATCATATAAAAAATTTTTTCGACGACGAAGAAAATAAAAAACTTTTGGCTGAGTTAAAAATTTTGGGCTTGAATTTAAAATCTGACGAAAAAATTATTGATTCTGGAATTTCAGGAAAAATTTTTGTATTGACGGGGACACTTTCAAAATATACTCGAAATGATGCCGCGAAAAAAATTGAAGAATTGGGCGGGATTGTAAAAAATTCTGTCAGCAAAAAAACAGATTTTTTGATTGTCGGCGAAGATTCAGGCTCAAAACTTCAAAAAGCTGAAGAACTCGGAATAAAAATTTTGAATGAATCTGAGTTTGAAAAATTGATTTTGTGATAATAAAAAAAAACTCCCGAAGGAGAAAAAAATTTTTTTATTTTTATTTTAAAGTCCGCCGAATCTTCTGTTGCGTTTTCCAAAATCAACAAGAATGTCAATAAATTCTTCCTGAGAAAATTCCGGCCAAGCAGTTTCTGTAAAAAAAAGTTCAGCGTAAGCCAACTGCCACAAAAGAAAATTACTAATTCTCATGTCGCCGCCTGTCCTAATCAACAGATCTACAGGAGGCTGATTTTTTGTGTCGAGTTCGTTTTCAAAAATTTCTGTAGTAATTTCTTCAGCAGAAATTTTCCCGTCCGAA
>JAFZMV010000146.1 GCA_017553205.1 Selenomonadaceae bacterium
CAAGAGTGGCTTACAAAACTTCTAACGCTTTTTACGCAAAGACCCAGCTTGGTTCTCGCTCAGTGCCTTCGCACGTTTTACGAAGTGTGCAAAATTTATCAGGAAGTAGTTTTTGTGTCAATTCCTCTCCTGATTAAAATCCGAAGATTCCTTGACACAATTTTATTTTGAAACTGTATCGTTTTCAGCCTTCTTAATGTCTTTGCTCAAATCTTTTCCTAAATCCAAGTTTTGGAAATCTTTATCTTCAGGCAAAATCATTGAAAATTTGGCTGTGTTATCAAATTCTGCATCGCAACTTTTAATTTTCATTTCTAAAACGTGCCCGCCAAAATTTTTATCTTCGGAAACAAAATGAAAATGCCAGCCGACTGAATTTAAACTGCTCATAAATTTCGGACAATACAATCCGACAATTGTTCCGCTGATATTTTTTTGAGAAATTTCTTTTTGAGTTTCCAAAGCCTTCACCAAAGTCGGATAAGGTTTTTTGGCGGCTTTTTCACTGCGAACTAAAATTTCATCAAAATTTCCTTTGATTTTTACCATGTAAAAATTATTTTCGCCGTTCTTTTTGACAAGTTCATTTAATTTTTCTTCAACAGCAGTTTTTCCGGAAACGTTTTCAAGTTTAATCGAAAAATCTTTGTCAAAAAAAGTTACGTTTGAAAACGGAATTGTTTCTGCGTCGTCAACAACATTTATTTTGCAATCTCCGTTTGCACGATAAATTACTCCGTCAAGAAAAATCATTTCTCCATTCAAGCCGTCAAAAGTTCCAATACCAATATCACCGAGTTTTTTTAAATTTTTTGCTGAAATACTTCCGTCAAAATGACCGAGCGTAAGCGACTGAAGCAACGCAATTTGATTTATTGTTTCTCTGTCGCTTTGAGGAGCAGGAGCCGCAAAACTCACGGCATTTGCCGCAAAACAAAATGCAAATGTTGACATCAAAAACTTTTTTATTTTCATAAAACTACCTCCAAAAATTTTTCTGATTATAGCAAAAAAAAATCTCCAAAGAAAGTTTTTCATCGGAGAAAAATTTTTTATAAAAATATTTTACGCTTTATTAAAATTTTCTTTTGACTGCTTGCAACGAGGACATTTCCAATCTGACGGCAAATCTTCAAATTTTACGCCGTTATTTTCTGCAGGATCGTAAACATATCCGCAAATTCCGCAAATATATTTTCCTGTAGCTTTTTTTGCAGAAATTTCTTTCGGCGGAATCGGTTCAGGCATTTTATCCAAATCAATAATTTTTTGATTTTCAATATTTTCATAGCCAAGCGGAGTATGAGTCGAACAATAAATTGTAGGATTATTTTTTATAAATTCACGAACTTTATTTAAAGTGTCGCGAGCCGCAATTTTATCTTCCGTCGCAACTGAAAGTTTATTCATGTAAAGTGCTTCGTCGGTGTAAGTTACATCGCCGTGAATTAAATAATTTTTTTCGCCGTCCTCAACAATTACAATCGAATTTCCTGTTGTGTGACCGGGTGCGAAAATATAATAAATTCCGTCAGCAATTTTCTGCGATTTTTCAAAATTTTTATAAGCTCCGTCAGTAAAATCTACACGAACAATATTTTCTCCGTTTAAATTCATTGCGTCGGCTTCAACTCTCGAAATAAAAATTTTTGCATTCGGAAATTTTTCAATAACTCCCGTGTGATCCGGGTGCTTGTGAGTGATTAAAATTTTTGAAACTTTTTCAGGTTCGTAGCCCAAATCTTTCAAAGCGTCAACATAATTTTTAATTTTTTCGCCGAGATAAATTTGAGTTTTTTCGTCGGGAATTTGTTCTGGAAAATCGTCTGGCGTTCCGGTATCAACCAAAATAATTTCTTTTCCGTTGTCGATAACAAAATTTTGCAAACAAGAACGATATTTTACATTTGCGTCAAATTTTTCTACTCCGTCCTCAAGTCCGCATGCAAAAGGTTGCGTCATAAAACCATTTTCAAAAAATTTTACGGCTTTAACTTTCAATGCAGATTTTTCTTTAAATGCAGATTTCGGTTGACCGCACAAAGGACAATTCCAATCGTCAGGTTCTTCTGAAATTTCGCCTTCATATTCGTATCCGCACACAGGACAAACATAAATTTTTTTCGGCGTTTCAGTTTCAACTCTTTCAGGACGATATTTTTTCAAAATTTCTTTCAAAACTTCTCCGTGATGATATTCCTGCTTTGCAAAAATTTCCATTTCATCTGAAGCTTTATTAAATCCTGCTGCACGAACTTTTTCTGCCATCGCTTTTACTTGCGATTCTCCGCAATATTCTGCTTTCATGACAGTTTCTGCAAGTTTCCAAAAATCTTTGGGATATTTTCCGTTCAAAGTTGCGTAAAATCCTGCGTGAACTGCCTCTTGATTCGCCGATTCAATAAATTTTTCTGCAACTTCTTCAAGCCCCTGCTCTTTTGCAAGTCTTGCAAGTGCATAATACATCATTGTTCCGTTTGCTTCACCCGTCATAAAATTTTTAATCATCGGCTCAAGTTCGGTGCCTTTTGTCAATCCGTGTAAACTTTCCATATAAATCCCTCCTGAAAATTTTTTCAAAAATCAATTTCAACTTGAGAAAAATTTTTCCTGCAAATAAAAAAATCCCAACGAATTACCGAAGGGATTTTTTTTATCAAAATTATTTTCCGTTAATTCTTTACACGAGAGCATTTGAATTGTAGTTTATGAATTTATAACCTTTGTTCTGCCATTTTTCCATAAACGATGCTGATTTATTTGCAGGAATTTGAAATTTTCCGACATCAGAGTCTTTCATTTTATTCGGATTCAATTTTTCTCCGTTTGCAAAAAGTTCTTCGACACCTTTGCGATTTAAACTGTAATTAGATTTGACTGCGATAAACATTTTGCCGTTCTGATCAAAAGATTCCATGTAGTAAATATAACCTGCACCGCCTGTCACGTTTTCCAGTTCATCATCGCTCATGATTTCACTCTGCAAAATTTTTTCGTCTTTCATTCTTAAAACTTCCTTTCATTTTTTTTAATTTTTCATTTTCACTCTGTTATATGCACGAGTTCCAAAATTATGACAGGATATTACAAAAAATTTTTCGCACAGTCAACAAATTTTCCTGCAAAGACTTTTAAAAGATAACGAAGGTGTGTTTTGTAAAAATTATTTGATGAAAATTTCTAAGCGATAATTTTTTTCATTGACAAAAACTTTTTAAAATTATAAACTAATCTCAAATGATAACATTTATTTTTTGAGGTGTTGAAGATGACTTTAAAAGATGCAAAAGTTGGAGAAATTGTAAGAATAGATTCCGTTGAAGAATCAGAATTAAAGCCGCGACTTTTGACTATGGGACTTATCCCGGGAACTCGCGTAGAAATTTTACGTTCTGCACCTTTTGGAGATCCTATAGCAATTCGACTTCGTGCTTATAATTTGGCTCTCCGCAAAGACGACGCTGAAAAAATTCAGGTGTCACAAGTAGGCTGAAAAATTTTTCTCAAAGAAAGGATGCTGATGAAAATATGGATGATTTAACAGTTGCATTAACAGGTAATCCCAATACCGGAAAATCTACAATTTTTAATGAACTTACGGGAGCAAGACAAAAAATCGGAAACTGGCCCGGCGTTACCGTCGATAAAAAAACGGGCTTGATTGACTACAAGGGCAGAAAAATTTCTGTCGTGGATTTGCCCGGCACTTATTCTATTAACGCACGTTCACAGGAAGAAAAAGTTGTCAGCGATTTTTTCAAAGACAATAAACCTGATATTGTTGTTGATATTGTTGACGCATCGAATATGGCACGAAATTTATTTTTGACGGTTCAACTTCTTGAACAAAATATTCCGCTTGTCATAAATTTGAACATGATGGACGAGGCAAAACGTCATGGAATTACAATCGACGCAGCAAAACTTGAAAAGGCTTTCGGCATGCCTGTAACAAATACAGTCGGCAGAAGTAATGCAAGCGTCAGGACGTTGCTTGATGTTTTCACTTCCACACGAATGGAAAATTATAATCCCAGCGAAATTTTGCAGAAACATATTGATAAAATTCATGCCATTAAAAACAGCGGACAATCTGCGGAAAAAATCGAAGAAGAAATGATTTCTGCACGGTATGATTTTATTGATAAAGTCATGTCGGAGGCTGTCACAGTTCATGCGGCAAATCAAACTCTTTCAGATAAACTTGACAATTATCTTGCAAACGGAATAACTTCTCTTGTGATTATGGTTGCGATGATGTGGGGACTGTTTCAAATTACTTTTAATTGGATCGGTCAACCTGTCGCGGATTTACTTGGAGAATTTTTTGAAGAAACTTTGGCTCCCTCTGTAGCTGAATCATTGGCGGCTGCTGATGTTGCGGACTGGATGCAGTCTTTAATATCTGACGGAATTATTGTAGGCGTGGGAAGTGTTTTAAGTTTTGTCCCGCTGATTTTTACTTTATTTTTCTTCTTGAGTTTTCTTGACGGTACGGGATATATGGCTCGTGTTGCCTTTTTGATGGATCCTATTATGCGTCGTGCAGGACTTACGGGAAAAGGAATTATGCCGCTTATCATGGGTTTTGGTTGCGGTGTTCCTGCAATTATGGGAGCTCGTGCTTTAGATACTCACAAAGACAGAATGATTTCAATTTTGGTAACTCCGTTCTTGACTTGTAATGCGAAACTGCCTATACTTGCACTCTTCGCGGCGATGTTTTTTCCTGACAACGCGGCAAATATTGTTTTCGGAATGTATTTTCTCGGAATAGCTGTAGCAATTATCATGGCGAAAATTTTAGGCTCTACGACTTTTAAAGGTCAGCAGTCAACTTTCCTGCTTGAACTTCCTCCCTATCGTTTACCCGACATGAAAACTGTTTTGCTTGAAACTTGGGACAAGGGTAAAGGCTATCTCGTCAAAGCAGGTACAATTATTTTTGCGATGAGTGTTTTAATTTGGTTCTTGTCTAATTTCAATTCAAGCGGAATGGTTGAAGATGAAAGCGAAAGTTATTTAAAATCTATCGGCTCAGGAATTTCAGTTTTGTTTGCTCCTCAAGGTTTTGACACTTGGGAATCAGGTGCGGCAGTGGTAACAGGCGTACTTGCAAAAGAGGCAGTTGTTTCTACGATGGGAATTTTGTACGGCGAAGATGAAATTTCTGCAGAGGCTGAAGATGCTGAAGAAACTTCCGCAACTATGATGGAAACTGCTATGGGCAGTGCATTTACTCCGCTGTCTGCGTTGGCGTTCATGATTTTTACACAGCTTTATTCTCCCTGCGTCACGGCACTCGGAACAATCAAAAAAGAAACTCAAAGTTGGAAATGGATGGGCTTTGCATTCCTCTATACTTGCTCTGTTGCATGGGTTTTGTCGCTGATAGTTTATCAAGGCGGAAAACTTTTAGGATTTGAATAATTTGGAGATGAAATTTTTATGACGGCTACAATTATTTTGGGAGTAATTATTGCGGCGGCGTTCGGTTACGGCGTGAAAAAAATTTACAACAGTTTTTTCAAGGCTGAGCCTGCCTGTTGCAACGGCGGAGCAAATTGCACTTGTTGCAGTGGTTGCGGCGGAAATTCCCCAAAAAATTTTTCAGAAATAAAAAATAAATGAACTTAAAAAAAATTTTACCAGCAGTGCTTGCAAATTTTTCTGCAACATTGTCGGAAATTTTATTGATGGCATCGGCGGCGTGGTTAATTGTTTCGGCAGAACTTCAGCCGCCTTTGTCAGCTTTATCTGTCGGAATAACTTTGGTGCGGACTGCAGGAATTTTTCGAGCCGTCTTGAGATATGCCGACAGATTTTTTTCGCACAAAATTATTTTTTCGATACTTGACGAACTGCGGGAAAAATTATTTTTGCAAGCCGCCGAAAAATTGCCGATGAAATCAGGAAAAATTGGCGAAGGAAATTTAATTCATAAACTCACGGTGACGGCGGAAATTTTAAAAAATTTTTTGCCAAATGTTGTCATTCCTATTTCAACCGCCGCACTCGTCACAATTTTTTTGTCGATTTTATTAAAATCTTTCGTGCCTGTGATAATTTTTCTTGCGAATTTGTCGGCAGTATTTTTAAAAGTTGAAACAGCTAATGATTCGGACTACAGAGAAAAAATTTTGGATTTTAATTCAGCACGCGACGAATTAAAAATTTTCGGGACTGCTCCTGCCGTAAAAAAATTAAATTCTTCAGCTGAAAAATTTTCTGACTTTAAAGAAAAAATTTTTGCTCGTCAAATAAATTTCGACACGGCTTTTTTTATTTTCAATACGGCAGGAATTTTTTTTATTTTGTATCAGCTTTTCAACACTACGGATAAAATTTTTTTTGCGGTCTGGACGTTTATTTTAATTTCTGCGATTGAAATTTTTTCTGCCGTTCCAAATGCGTTGAGGACTTACAAAAATATTTCTGCCGATAAAATCGAAACTGAAAATAAAAAAATTTTGCAGAATGACGACACAAATTTTACCATTGAATTTTGCAATGTTGATTTTGGATACACGAAAAATAATTTTGTGCTGAAAAATTTTAATTTGAAAATTCAATGCGGGGAAAAAATTGCGATTGTCGGAGAAAGTGGAGCGGGAAAAACTACTTTGCTTTATCTTATGACAAAACTTTTTCAGCCTGACAACGGAAATATTTTCACAAAGGGAAAAATTTTTGCTGCAACTCATGAAAATTATATTTTTTCGCAGTCGATTAAATTTAATTTTGAAATGCTTCATGAAAATATTTCGGACGAGGAAATTTTTCACGCTTTAAAAATTTGTCAGCTTGAAAACTTTGATATAAATTCTCCAATCGGCGAAAATGCAAATTTTTTATCCAGCGGCGAAAGAGTTCGACTTCAAATTGCTTTGGCGATAACAAAAAATCCCGACGTTTTAATTTTGGACGAGCCGACGGCGGGACTTGATAAAATTCGTGCAGAAAATTTAATTGACAACATTATAAAAAATTCCGAAAAAGATAGTCAAACTTTGATTGTCATCACTCACGACACAAATATTTCAAAAATTTTTCAACGAGTTGTTATTGTGAATTAAAAAAAATTATAAACCAAAAAGCCCGCCCCAAACCCTGGAACGGACTGTTATTCTCAAAATTAATGGTGACGCCAGCGGGATTTGAACCCACGAACCCGCCGTGAAAGGGCGGTGTCTTAACCACTTGACGATGGCGCCTCAAAGTTTATGTATGATAACATAACTTTTTCTATTTTGCAAGCTTTTTTTATCATTTTACCACGGGCGTTTCATAAAAATTTCGGATAAAAATGATACACTCTGAAAAAAAATAGGTAGTGACTGAAAATGCAAGAATATTTTTCCGAAATAGAAGATCCGCGTCATGCAGGTTATGTGAAACATAAATTGACAGACGTA
>JAFZMV010000147.1 GCA_017553205.1 Selenomonadaceae bacterium
AAATTGCTTAGATACGGCTGACTTGCTCCAAACTTTTCAGTCGGAGTAGAGGTCTGCTAATTACCAAAGCCATTTAAGTCCGCAAGTTGTCAAACGGACTGCACTCATCAAGAGTGGCTTACAAAACTTCTAACGCTTTTTTACGCAAAGACCCAGCTTGGTTCTCGCTCAGTGCCTTCGCACGTTTTACGAAGTGTGCAAAATTTATCATGAAGTAGTTTTTGTGGCAATTCCTCTCCGGATTAAAATCCGAAGATTCCTTGACACAATTTTATTGAAGTTTCAAAAAAATTATACCATAGAAAATCAGTCCTTTGAGGATTTTATTTTGTTGATTTGGGGTATCATGTGTTCCATCAAAACACCTTTCAAGAAAAATTTTGAAAAAATAATTCAGTTTGGCGAGAAAATTTTCCTGCAAATATTTTCCGTAAAATTTGGCTTATCGGATTAAGCCTGAATTTTTGGCGGATTTAAAAAAATTTTTTCAATTTCAGTTTCAACAGCAGAATCAATTTCATCAAGCAGAGTAAATCTTCTTCTGTAAACTGCCCGCTTATGTGCAGGAATTTCTTCAAAATTTTTTCTTTGCTCAACAATCGGCAGTTCAAAAAATCTTTTGTCGTTTGTCGGAGTTCCGCCACATTCATTCCAAAAATCACTGAAAGAAGTTTTTAATTTTCTGTCTTTTCTTACATGATTATTTGCATAATATCCGTAATTAGTTACGGCAAAAATTTTTTTCAGACCGAGTGAACGGGCAACAGCTTGTGTGGCATACAAAATTAAATTTTTCGTACGATATGCATGAGTTTTTTTTGTTATGAGTTTGATAATTTCTTTTGCGTCGTCAACATTCGGTCCTTGCATTGCTCCGATCCACATCGCGGGATTTCCCGTTGAATTTTCAAAATTTAAAAGATTATCGGGAGCAATCCAAAACATTATTTGATAAATCGGAAAATCGTCATTTAATCTGAGCATGACTGACGCAAGACCTTCTTTTCTTTGTCCCGGCTCGATACAAATTAAAAGTCGCATTTCTCCCAAATTTTCATCAATCAACATTTTCCAAAGTTCAATTCTTTCTCCGCCGTAAAGTCTGCGTAAAAAATTTTCACTCATATTTTGAGTAAAAAAATTCATGTGACTTTTTATCAAATTCATGCGTTCATCAAATTTTGATTTATGATAAAAAAATGCTCTAGTAACCTGCTCATAAACGAAGGGAAATTTTTTTGAAATATCTTTGAGAATTTCCGACTGCGAAAAAAATTCTTCGAGTCTGTTAATTCTTTGCGGGTGCAGACAACACCTTGCAACAAATACCGCGAATCTGTGAGCCTCTCGCGGATTGTTCAAATCATAAATTTTTTTTCCGAGTCCGATAAAATTAATCATGAAAAATTTCCTTTCAGTCTATCTAAATTTTAAATCTCTGGACAAAATCCACCAGCCTACAGTTCTCACCGCACTGACAATAGTTTGTGCTTTGTCTTTTTCTACAGGAAGATTTACCTTGTTGAGTTCTCCGCTGGGCAAATGCGGAAGAAGTTCAATAACGTCAGTTTGTATTCTTCCCGCAGTATGTTCAGTTATAAAAACATCACGATTAAAACCGACTCCGTTACTCTGTGACAAAGGCGGTACTATTGAATAATACATAAAACCTTTCGGGGCAATCAGTTCAATAATCGTGGGAACTATGGAAATGTGTCCGCCAACAGCATCGGGCGGCAAAATATTTTTTGTAATTCCTTCGCCGTACATTACAAAAGGCACGCTTTGATGTTCAAAAAGTGTCGGGTGTGTGCTTGGGTCTACTCTAACAGCATGATCTCCCGTAATTACAAAAAGGCTGTCAGGATAATTTGCTTTAACTTCATCAACAAATTTTTTGACAACTTTATCCATGTACCAATAATGACCGAGTTCTTTTGTTAAAGTTTTCGGGTCGTCAATATTTGAAAGTTTTTCAACTTCTGCCAAAGTTGATTCAAAATCAAAACCTTCCGCCTCTAAATCCAAATTATATGGCGGGTGATTTGTCGTCGTCATAATCAAATGGACTGTCGGCGGTTCAATGTCCAAATGTTCTTTAATTGCCTTGAAAAGATATTCGTCTTTTGCTCCCCAAGTTGTCTGCTTAGGTGCATGCAAATCTGAAAAGCCGTAGAAATTATCAAAACCCTGAGCAAGTGCCATTTTAGAAATATTATCCCATGTAGGTGTTCCGCCGTACCAAAAATCAACTTTATAACCGAGTTCAGTAAAAGGAGGAGCCATCGACGAAATATAAATTTGCTCGTAAGTTCTCTCTTGATAATTTATCGCGGTATTCAAGTCGGGAAGTCCTGTAATCATTCCCGTAATTGCAACGGAAGTAAAATCACCGTTAGGCATGAAATTTCTGCTGTAATAACAATTCGGTTCAGCGATTAAAGATTTTATTCCGTCCGCAATATGAAGATCGGCATATTTTCCGAGCATTGGCCATTGCATCCAAGTTTCACCAAGAATTATAAAAATATGTTTCGGCGGTTTAATTTTTGCTCCCTGTGCAGTTCGTTCAAGATATAAAGTCAGATTGTCGGCATTTTGATTTTTTCTTTGTGAAATCAATTCCGCACAGACCGCAATATTATCAGGATCGACTCCTCCGACATCTCCCGCCTGCATAAGTTTTGACATGGTTTTAACTCTGTAAAGTGCTTGCCCGTCGTCCAAAATACATTCGTTCAAAAAGTCATCGGAAGTAACTCCCGCATTTTCCCAATTTACTCCGCCCGCATATGTAAAACTTCCGCCGAATCTCACAAAAATTCCAAAACCAACGCAGAAAATTATCAGTCCCGCAGTAAATAAAATTTTTGTCATGAAAGTTTTTAAATTCGGCAGCGGAAAAGTTTTTATAATCAGAAGACGACTTAAAATCGCTATACAAATCACCGTCAAAATCATCGCTACAGGAAATCGCCAAAATAATCCGTACTCCTGCACGACTGTCACAATTATTGAAGTCAGACTGTCATTCATTCCCTGCAAAACTTCCATTCCGTAACTTGAATGAAATGCTTTGTAATATGGAAATCTCGCCATGAAAAGCGTCGAAAAAATCAGCGACGCAAAAATTCCCACCGCCAGCCGCAGTCTTGGAGTAAATCCCAAAATCGACACAAACAAAAATGAAAATGCCGTCACCGCTCCTGCAGTTTTTAAGCTGAGCCTTAAACCTGTCCAAAGTGCAGAATAAATTTGGTCAACGCCGGTTGTATCGCTTATATAATTCGACATTATCAGCATGAAAACTGCACGGTAAATTTCCAGCAGAAAAAGTATAAATAAAAATATTCTTAAATCTCTTTGTATTCCGTCAAAAAATCTTTTTAAATGTTTCAAGAAAAAACTCCTTTGCAAATTCTTAACTGCGAATAATTTTAAACTACAGCGGAAAAGTTATCAAGATTTTTCAAGATTTTATTTTGAATTGCAAAAAACTTTCGGCAGGAAAAATCATAGGTTAGAAGAATATTCAAACATTAAATTTTTTTTTGAAAGAAGGGGGAGATTTTCATGGAAAAGCTTCAGACTATGCGTACTCAATTTTTAGCCATGATGATTGGTGCGTCTTTGGTCACGATGTTATGTATCGGAGCTCTATTCGTCATAGAGATGATGGCGGAAACAGAAGAAAAAATTGTAGAGGTTCGTGAAACATTAACGAGAGATGTTGAGCGTGAAATCAAAATTCAAACAGAAACTGCAATCAGCTTAATTGATGAAATTTATAAACGCCAGCAGGCAGGACTTTTAACAGAAGCACAAGCCAAAAAAGAGGCGGCAGATTTTGTCAGAGATTTACGCTATGATGACGGCAAGGGATATTTTTGGATTGATACTTATGAAGGCGTAAACGTTGTTCTGCTTGGCAGAAAAGGAACTGAAGGAAAATCAAGAATAAATTTGACAGATCCGACAGGAAAACAATTTATCAAAGAAATGCTTGAAAACGGCAGAAAACCCGGCGGCGGTTATACAGACTTGATGTTTGCAAAACCTAATGAAACCGAACCTTTGCCGAAAAGAAATTATACTTTGTCATTTGCCCCTTATCAGTGGGTTGTCGGTACGGGCGTTTGGATTGATTATATTGACGACAGAGTTTCAGAAATGCAAGAAAAAGCCGATGCGGCATTTAACAAAAGTCTTATGACTATGTTCGGTATCATTGTAGTTTTGCAGGTTCTTATAATTATTTTCGCAGTGTTCTTTGCAAACAGAGTTGTCACTCCCATTCGTAGAGTTACGGAAATTCTTGATGTTTTATCTACAGGCGACTTCAGAAAGACTGACAAAACAAGAAATCTTGATGTAGACCGCCCCGACGAAATTGGAATTATGGCTCGTGCAGTTCAGAAACTTCAGGAAAATGTTCAAGAAATGGTTAAAAAAGTTGTCAACTCCGCTGAACAAGTTGCCGCCGCCTCCGAACAGTTGACGGCAAGTGCAGACCAATCGACTATTGCAATAAATCAAGTTGCCGACTCTATTGTAAATGTTGCGGGAGCATGCAACGAACAATTCACGGAAGTTGAAAACGCATCAAGCCAAGCTGAAAGACTTAAAGTTCATATGGATAACTTCACCGATACTTTGAGTGCATCTTCCAGCAGAATCGAAGAAGCAACAATCGCGGCAGATCAGGGTGGAAAGAGCGTAGAAAATGCAGTGGATCAAATGAAGAAAATTGAAACTTCAGTTTCTACTTCTGCAGGCGTTATTGCTCTTCTCGGTGAAGAATCCGAAAAAATCGGTAAGATTGTTGACGCTATTTCAAATATCGCAGAACAAACAAACCTGCTTGCACTTAACGCGGCTATTGAGGCGGCTCGTGCAGGTGAACACGGCAGAGGATTTGCGGTTGTTGCTGATGAAGTCAGAAAACTCGCCGAACAATCTCAAGTTTCTGCTCGTGAAATTTCAGATTTAATCGGCTCAATTCAGGCAAAAGCACAAGATGCAGTTGTCGCAATGCAGGACGGTGTTGCAAATGTCAAACACGGTACGGACGCAGTTGACGGTGCAGGAAAAACTTTCCAAGAAATTATGCACACAGTTTCCGAAGTTCAAAAAGCCTCCAACAAAATGGAAGAAATTGTTGCAAATCTCGTAAACAGCACGGACGTTATTACCGGCTCAGTAGAAAATATCAACACGAAGAGTCGCGAAGTTGCACGCGAATCTGAAACAGTTTCCGCCGCATCTGAAGAACAGACTGCAACAATGCATGAAATTGCAGATGCAAGTCGTTCACTTGCTGAAATGGCACAGCAAATGCAAGAAGTTATCGGAAGATTTAAAGTTTGATATAGAAAATTTAATTGTCAGGCAGTTCGTGAAATGCGGACTGCTTTTTTATTACTAAAGGAGATTTTTTTATGAGTGAAGAGAGATTACAAAAAATTTTAAGTCGTGCAGGAATTTCTTCAAGGCGGGCGGCTGAAAAAATTATTTTGGAAGGTCGTGTGACTGTTGACGATAAAATTATTTCGGAACTCGGAGCAAAGGCTGACACGGAAAAAAATAAAATTTGCGTGGACGGAAAAATTTTAAAATTCGACGAAGAAAAAATTTATATTCTCCTCAACAAGCCGAAAAATTTTCTTTGTACGGTTAAAGATGACAGAGGACGCAAAACTGTTTTAGATTTAGTCAAAAATATTTCCGACAGAATTTATCCTGTAGGGCGACTGGATTTTGATTCGGAAGGTTTAATTATTTTGACGAATGACGGCGAACTTACAAATTTACTTTTGCACCCGAAATTTAAAATTAATAAAACTTATCGTGCAAAAATTTTTGGAGAACTTACCGACGAGAAAATAAAAAAACTTCGTGCAGGTATCGAGCTTGATGACGGCTTAACAGCTCCTGCCGAAGTTTTTGTTATTAGTCGCGAAAAAAATTTTTCCGTCGTTGAAATTACCATTCACGAAGGACGCAACAGACAAATTCGCAGAATGTTCGCGGCTGTCGGTTGCGAAGTTAAAAAATTAATCAGAATAAAATTTGCAAATTTGACTTTAAAAGGTGTCGAGTCCGGAAAATTTCGCCGATTGACGGAAAAAGAAATTAAGAACCTGTATTCACAAGTTCTAGGGATTAGGGGCTAGGAATTAGGGGTTAGAGTTTTGTCAGATTTTTTTATGCTCCGAGTGTTCCATGTTCTTTTATGTAGTTTATTAATCCGCCCGCCTGTGCAATATCTTGAACAAAACCGGGCAGGGGCTGGGCTTTAAAAATATCTCCCGTCGTCAAATTTTCTATCGTGCCGGTTGAGGTGTCAACTTTCAAAATATCATTTGCAGAAATTTTTTCTACGTCGTCGCCGATTTCCAAGAGCGGAAGTCCGATATTTATTCCGTTGCGATAAAAAATTCTTGCAAAACTTGCCGCAATAACTACGGGAACTCCCGACGCTTTAATCGCAACGGGAGCATGTTCACGGCTTGAACCGCAACCGAAATTTTTTCCGCCAACCATAATATCTCCCGCTTTGACATTCTCAGCAAAAGTTTCATCAATATCAACCATGCAATGTTTAGCAAGTTCAGCGGGATCGAATGTATTTAAATAGCGTGCAGGAATGATAACATCAGTATCAATATTATCTCCGTAACGCCAGACTTTTCCTTCAATGTTCATGAAAAACTTCCTTTCAGTCGTTTTTAGTCGTTAGTCACTAGTCGTTAAAAATTAGGAATTGAATTAAAAAAAATTTTTTCCTCTCTTTAATTCCCCATTCCTCATTCCACATTATTAAAGCTCTGCAGGAGTCGCAATTTTTCCAAGAATCGCAGATGCCGCCGCAACATGAGGACCTGCCAAATAAACTTCACTGTCAACATGTCCCATGCGTCCTCTGAAATTTCTGTTTGTAGTTGAAACGCAACGTTCTCCCGCACTCAAAATTCCCATGTAACCGCCTAAACAAGGTCCGCAAGTCGGACAGCTTACAACACAGCCCGCATCAATAAAAATATCAATCCAATGACAGTGAACAGCTTCTTTATAAATTGCTTGACTGCCCGGGATAATTATACAGCGAACATTTTCATGAACTTTGTGACCTTTCAAAATTCCCGCCGCAATTTCCAAATCTTCCAATCTTCCATTTGTACAAGAACCGATAACAACTTGATTGATTTTTATTTCGCCGAGTTCTTCAACGGTTTTCACATTTTCCGGAAGGTGAGGAAGAGCGACAACAGGTTTTAACTCTGACAAATTTATTTCAACTGTCTGGCAATATTCTGCATCTTCGTCTGCCACAACAGGTTCATAAGATTTTTTCATGCGAGTATCAACATAAAATTTTGTAATTTCGTCGAAGGGGAAAACTCCCGCTTTTGCTCCAGCCTCAATAGCCATATTTGAAATTGTCAGTCGGTCAGTCATGGAAAGTTCTTTAACGCCTTCTCCCGAAAATTCCAACGCTTTATAAAGTGCTCCGTCAACTCCAATTTTTCCGATTAAAGTTAAAATTACGTCCTTGCCACTGATGTCTTTAGGTTTTTTGCCGATCAATTTAACGTTGATGGCTTCGGGAACTTTAAACCAAGATTTTCCCGTTGCCATTCCAACAGCCAAATCAGTCGTGCCAACTCCCGTTGAAAATCCGTTTAATGCTCCGTAAGTGCAGGTGTGAGAATCCGCACCTATTGTCAGCATGCCCGGTCCGACAATTCCAAATTCAGGCAAAATTACATGTTCAATCCCGACGCGTCCCGCCTCATAGTAATGAGTAATATTATTTTTGTGTGCAAAATCACGCATGATTTTTGCAAGGTCTGCACTTTTAATATCTTTCGCCGGCTGAAAATGGTCGGGGATTAAAGCAATTTTTTCTTTGTCGAAAACAGGCTTACCGATTTTTTCAAATTCTTTAATTGAAGGCGGTCCCGTCACGTCATTTGCCAAAACCATATCGAGCGGACAAACTACAAGCTGACCCGGTACAACTTTTTCCAGTCCTGCATGTTTCGCCAAAATTTTTTCGCTCATTGTCATTCCCATTTTATCACTCTCCCAAAATTTTTTTAGAACGCGGGAATTATAATATTTTTTTTTTATGTTTTCCAGAAGAAGTTATTTTTTTAACACGGGCGTTTCACAAATTGGTCAAAGTGATTGACTTTTGAAAAATTGACTTTAAATGTTTCAGTTTTTAAGAAAATATTTCGCATTTTTTGATAGATAACATTCCAAAGTTGCAAAATCTGACAAACAAATTTTAAAAA
>JAFZMV010000148.1 GCA_017553205.1 Selenomonadaceae bacterium
ATCCTTTTTCTTTAAACTCAATTATTCTGCTTTTGACGTACTCTCGAATTTCAGGGTTCGTCTTTTTTAAATTCATTCTTTCCATATTTTCATTTTACCATTTATTGTCGTCGAAGTAATAGAACAGAAAAAAAGAACCGGCTCGCTGGAACTTGAACTTCAAAAACGTGGACATAAGCCCAAAATAAGCGAAGAAGATTTACAAAGAACGGCAGAACTTATAATCGAAGAACCCGACATAACTTTGCTGGAAATAATCGATAGACTAAATCTTGATTGCAAAGTTCCGTCAATGTGTAAAGCCGTTCGTCACAAACTTGGCTTTACGCGAAAAAAAAGTTTATATGCCGTCGAGAGAGACAGACCTGAAGTGAAAGAGGAAAGAGAGCTTTGGAAGTCCTGACTTGAATCCAATCGAGTTGCTTTGATCAAAATTGAAAACTTTTCTTCGCAAATGGAAAATTCGTGATGTTAAGCTTTTACGAAATGCCATCAAAGCCGCTGTTTTCAGAATTTTACTTTCTGATTGTCAAGGTTGTTTCGCTCACTCGGGTTACTGACATTATTTTTTCCAAACCGTTATAGGTTTTACATATCCACGAATTTTCTAATGTATACTGTAATACAATAGCTAAATGGATTTACATAAACTTTTTGATATGATATTATTGTTATATCAGCTGGTAAAAATGAATATATTGATATAGGAGTGATAAGTAATGAACAGCGGAGATACTGCTTGGGTACTGATAAGTGCGGCATTAGTTTTTATAATGACGCCTGCAGTTGCTCTATTTTATGGAGGCATGGTGAGAAGCAAAAACGTCTTGACGACAATAATGCAGTCAATGTTTGTTATGGGAATGATTTCTGTAGAGTTCATTTTAATCGGTTATTCAATGGCATTCGGTTCAGATTTAAGCGGACTAATCGGTGATTTGTCAAAAATTGGATTATCAGGAGTTGGACTTAATATTTTAGAGGGAACTCAAATTCCCGAACTTGCTTTTGTGGCTTTTCAGTGTATGTTTGCGGCGTTGACTCCGGCACTGATAACAGGAGCATTTGCTGAAAGAATGAGTTTTAAAGGTTTTGCAATTTTGATGTTACTCTGGGCAATTTTCATTTACAATCCTATGGCTCATTGGGTATGGGGCGGAGGATTTTTGGCAGAATTTGGAGCATTGGATTTTGCAGGCGGGCTGGTCATTCATATTTTGAGCGGTGTTTCAGGTTTAACAATTTGTATTTTGCTTGGCAGACGTCGCGGCTATGGAAAGTCTGCAATAGTTCCGCATAATATTCCGATGACGGTTATGGGAGCGTCCTTCCTTTGGATCGGCTGGTTCGGATTCAATGCAGGTTCAGCACTCGGAGCGAATGAACTGGCGGCAAATGCTTTTCTTGTGACTCAAGTTGCAGCGGCGGCAGGTGTACTCGGCTGGGTTTTGCTTGAATGGTTCAGAAGCGGTAAGCCTACAATTTTGGGAGCGGTTTCCGGAGGAGTTGCCGGACTTGTTGCTATAACTCCTGCTGCAGGTTATGTAACAGTTTTACCTTCAGTTGCAATAGGTTTAATCGGCGGTGTAATTTGCTACGGTGCAGTTGCAATTTTTAAAGAAAAACTTGGTTATGATGATTCTCTTGACGCTTTCGGAGTTCACGGAGTTGGCGGAATGTGGGGAGCAGTTGCAACGGGTTTATGGGCAACCACCGCAGTAAATCCTGACGGAGCAAACGGACTTTTTTACGGAGAAACAAATTTATTTTTCGCACAGATAATTTCAATCGGAGTGGCAATAATTTTCGCGGTAGTCGGTTCGACAGTTCTTTATAAAATTGTCGATTCGTTTGTAAAATTGCGTGTCGATGAAAATGAGGAAATTACGGGATTGGATTTGGTTGAACACGGTGAACGCGGTTACACCGAAGGAATTTTCACAGGTTCACCGAGTTTTTTCGGAGATGAAGAAACTGCAATAAAATTCTTTCCGACTGTAGAAGGTTCAAAAAGTTAGGGGGTGAGTTTTATGGATAAAAAAATTACTAAAATTGACATCATTACACGTCCGTCGAAACTTGAAGAATTGAAAGAGGCTTTGAATGAAATCGGAGTAATGGGGCTTACGGTTTCTCAAGTTTACGGTTGCGGAACTCAGAAAGGTCACAAAGAAGTTTATCGCGGTCGCGAATATGAAGTGACTTTAGTTCCGAAGATTAAACTTGAAACTGTTGTTTGCGAAGTGCCTGTTGAAAAAGTTTTGGAAGTTGCTCAAAAAGTTTTGCGGACAGGAAAATTCGGTGACGGAAAAATTTTTGTCTATGAACTTTCAGACGCAGTGAGAATCAGGACAGGGCATCGCGGTGCAGAAGCCATTATGGA
This sequence comes from Selenomonadaceae bacterium, assembly GCA_017553205.1. Classification (GTDB taxonomy): domain Bacteria; phylum Bacillota; class Negativicutes; order Selenomonadales; family Selenomonadaceae; genus Quinella. The sequence continues at coordinate 2,384 of JAFZMV010000148.1, forward strand.
TATTCCCGGCGAAAGTAATAAATAAATTTTATCTATAAAAAATTTTTGGAGGTCAGAGTAATGAAAAATTTGTTGTACACAATCAAGGCGAACACCCCGAAAGATGAAATTATTCGTCAGTTGCGTGAACACCCCGAAATTAAGTTTGTTTCGCTTGTCGGTATCGACTTGGCGGGAAATGACACTGATGAAAAAATTCCGATGCGTCTCTTCTTGAAAGATATTGATAACTTTTTTGAAGGAACAGCGGTTCAGACTGACGGCTCCAGCGTTGTTTTGCCCGGTATTGCAACTTTGAACAATGCAAAAGTTGATATGCCTGTAGATCCTTCTGTTAATTGGTTTGTCGATTACAATTTTGAATACTTTGACGATGAAACAAATAAACCTGTCGGCACTTTGCGTATTCCGAGCTTTTTGATTCACGAGGGCAAACGAGTAGACAGTCGAGCGGTTTTGACTGATACTTTGTCTTTCGTCAAGAATGAACTTTTGGAAACTTTTCATAACAATCCCGAAATTTCCGGCTTGGAAGTCAGCGGAAAAGATATTACAGATATTTCTTTCACTTCGGCGACTGAATTGGAATTTTGGGTAAAAACTCCGCTTGAAGAGGCGGCAATTAAGGAAATGAGTGCGTCACAGGTTTTGCAGGAGCAGTACTGGGAGAGAACTCACGGGGCTGTTAGATGTGCTTTAGAAAAATGTGTTGTCGAATTGGATAAATATGACTTAGATGTTGAAATGGGACATAAAGAAGTCGGCGGCTTAAAAGCACAGATTGATGAAAGCGGACATTTAACTCACGTTTGCGAGCAGTTGGAAATTGACTGGAGATTTGCAGATGCTGTACAGGCGGCAGATAATGAAATGTTTGTTCGCACAATCGTTAAAGAAGTTTTCCGTGCCGAAGGTCTTGAAGTCAGCTTTAAAGCAAAACCGATGATCGGACTTGCGGGAAATGGTGAACATACTCATATCGGACTTGCCGCAGTAACTTCCGACGGAAAAATTCACAATCTTTTTGCCGCAAAAAATCCTGAAGAAGATTTTATGAGTGCAGTCGGCTACGGTTCAATAATGGGACTTTTGAAAAATTATGAAGTCATCAATCCTTTTGTAAGTGCGACGAATGATTCACTCAACAGACTTAAACCCGGTTTTGAGGCTCCTGTTTGTATAGTTACAAGTTTGGGACATACCCCGAAAATTCCGAGCCGTAACAGAACAATTTTGGCGGGCTTGATTCGTGATTTAAAAAATCCTATGGCTACACGTTTTGAACTTCGTGCTTGCAATCCTTATACAAATACTTATTTGGTTTTGGCGGCGGCTTATTCTGCAATTCTCGACGGAATTAAATTTGCGGTTAATAAAAATTCTGTGGATTTGTTGACGGAACTTAGCAAAAAGGCTGGGCAGGACGGATTTTATCTTGAAAAAAATCGTGCTTATCGCTCTGAAGAAGATGTTTTTGAAGATTATTCTGCAGAAGAACGTGACGCAATGTTTGGAGCACCTCCCTCAACTGTCTGGGAAAATATGGAGTCGTTTGAAAAATATCCTGCAAAAGTCAAAGTCATCACTGCAGGCGGTGCACTTCGTCCGCAAATTATTAAATCCTTTAAAGAAGGTGCATTACTTCGCTGGAAAACTGAATTGATTGCAAGAATTTTGCCGGAAATGAGAGATATTGTCCGTAAAGCACACAGAATTGAAACTGATTTCCGCACCGATCAGGATTCTTATAACTGGAACAAAATTAAGTCTGCTCGTGAAGAACTTGCAAAAGATTCCATCGACAAAAAATCTTTGTTCACAAGATTGACAACGGCTTTAAATTCAGGAGATTTTTCGACCGCCTCAAAATTGCAGGTTGAAATGTATGACAAGATTGAGGAACTTAAAAAACTTTACGACGAATACGCCAAAAATATGTTTTAAAATCAGTTTTTAGAAGTTAGTAAGTAGTTGTTAGTGGGAAATGGAAATATTCTAACCACTAACAACTTTTGACTAACAACTAAAATTTCGACGAAGGAGAAATTTTTATGTGCAGAATCGGAGCAATAAAAAGCAAAAAACCTGTTCACCCTTCTACTGCATTGAGATTGATGTTGCCGCAACAGGAAGGACATGACAATTCAGGCTTTGCAATGGTAATGCAAGATTTAACAGGAGTTTTTTCTCTATACAAAGATAAGCCGCTTTTGTCAATGGCTTGCACAAAACAGGGAGCAAGACTTGTTGAAGATTATATGTCGGCAAAAAATTTTGTAAAAATGGCTGAATGGTTGCCCGTGCCGAATAAGCAACCGAATTTGGATATTCAAGCAATGCCTTATTATATTTTTAGAAATTATGATTATCCCGAACATTACGACGACCAAGAAAGTCGCGAGGCTTTGTTGTTGGATACTCGACTGGCTTTGAGAAAAATTTTGACTGAATCAAATCAAGGTTATGTTTACTCTTTCTGGCCTGACGTTTTGACGCTGAAAGAAATCGGAGATCCGCGAGATATTGCAACTTATTTCAGACTTTGGGACGATAACGGAACTTTGCAAGCAAAAAATATTATTGTTCAGTGTCGTCAAAATACAAATTATAAAATTGTTCGTTATGCGGCTCATCCGTTTTTTCTGCAAGGTTACACACTTTGTGCGAATGGAGAAAATACTTTTTACACGAAAAATAAGGAGTTCCAAAAAAATCTTCATCGCGGTTATATCGGCTTTGAGTCTGATTCACAAAATTTTTTGTACACGTTGCATTACGTTTTGCATGAGTTGAAGTGGTCAATTCCTTATTACAAGCATGTTATAACTCCTCTGCCTTTTGCTGAAATTGCAGAACGTCCCGATAAAGATGTTTTGTTGTCAATTCGTCAATCACTGGCACATTTGGAAATTAACGGACCAAATACAATTATTGCAGGTTTACCTGATGGCAGAATGATGACTTGTTGCGATTCAAAAAAATTGCGTCCCGTAGTTGTCGGCGGCGATGATATGACTGTTGCAATTTCTTCTGAAGTTTGCGGAATAAATGAAATTTTGCCTGACAGAAATATGGAAAAAGATATTTATCCGAATGAACGTGAAGTCGTGGTAATTGATAATGATTTGAAGGTGATGAGATGGAAACAGTAAAGACTCAAGATATTGCCGTTAATGATCTGCCATGGAAAATTGAACATGATCCGAGCCGTTGCACAATGTGCGGCAGTTGTATTGCGTCATGCACTTTCAAGGCAATTAAAGCGGACGTTCAAAGAAAATCCGTTACAATTTCCGAAGGTGACAAACCTGAACCGATTCATCAACAAACTGCAATTCCCGTTATAAAACAAGTTGCAAGTATTGAAAATGCTTGTCGCGGTTGCGGAATGTGCGAAAAAGTTTGCCCGAATAATGCAATCAGACCTGTAAGAAATCCCGATAACCGCAAAAATTTACTTTCGAGAGATCACGGACCGATTAAACGCGGCGGACGTACAAATTTAAATTCTCAACGCACTTTGGATAAAATTATTGTCGGCAGAATTTCTCAAATGACTGACCCTTCGCTTGATTCAGTTCGTCATACTTTTGATATTCGTTCGCCGCTCGGAAGAGTTTTATCCGCGAAAGAATTGCCGTTTCAAATGGAGGACGGAAAACTTGTAGCAACTAAAAAAACTCCGCCCGTTCGTTGGATTTATCCTTTAATTTTTTCTGATATGTCGATCGGTGCGTTGTCAACTCGTGCGTGGGAAGCTGTTGCAATGGCGGCGGCTTATTTAAATGAGCGTTGCGGACTTCCTGTAAGAATGAGTTCAGGCGAAGGCGGCATGCCCGTAAAACTTTTGGAATCGGACTATTTAAAATATTTTATAATTCAAATTGCGTCGGGACATTTCGGCTGGAACAGAATTATAAAAGCCATGCCGAAAATGAAAACTGATCCCGCAGGAGTTTTGATAAAAATCGGACAAGGTGCAAAACCCGGCGACGGCGGATTATTGCAAGCTGAAAAAGTTGCGGCACATGTTCAGGCAATTAGAGGAGTTCCGAAGGCAACTTTGGCATCACCGCCGAATCATCAAGGACTTTATTCAATCGAAGAATCTGTACAAAAAATGCACTTGTCATTAAATGCGGCGTTTGGTTTTCGTGTTCCCGTTGCGATTAAATGTGCGGCATCGTCAACTTCCGTTTCGGTTTACAATAACCTTTTGAGAGATCCTTATAAAATTTGCGGAGGATTTTTTATAGACGGTATACAAGGCGGAACAGGTGCAGCAAATGAAATTTCACTGGATCATACGGGACACCCTGTAGTTTCAAAAATTCGTGATTGTTATCTTGCGGCAGTAGATCAAGGAGCTCAAGGACAAATTCCGCTTTATGGCGGCGGCGGTATCGGAATGACAGGAAACGCGGCGGCTGATGCTTTTAAAATGATTTGTTTGGGAGCGAACGGGGTTTTCTGCGGAAAAATTTTAATTCAGCTTTTAGGTTGTGTAGGAAATGAGCAGGGACGTTGTAATGCTTGCAATACCGGCAAATGTCCTACAGGAATTTGTACGCAAAATCCCAGACTTGTTAAACGTCTTGATGTTGATAAAGGAGCTCAAAAAATTGTTGATTATGTTTTGGCTTTTGACGCTGAACTTAGAAAATTGATGGCTCCGATTGGAAATAGTTCCTTACCTGTCGGAAGAAGTGACGCACTTGTTTCAACTGATAAAGCTATCGCCGATAAACTCGGTATTCAATATGTTTGTTAGGAGGTTTTGAAAATGTTGAAAATTGATACAATCAAACAAAATGAAAGAATGTCAACGCAAGACCTTCTGCTGACTATTGAAGACGCAGTAAGGTCGGGCGAAACTGATTTTGACATTGCGGCAAGCGGTCAACATGATATTGGCGGACCTCTTTGGCATCCTGAAGGAAAAACTTTAAAATTTCATGTAACAAATGCAGGTCAACGTGTCGGCTCAATGTGTCTGCCGAATACTGAAATTATTGTTGACGGTTCTACTTCTGCTGATGTCGGCTGGCTCAATGCAGGCGGAATTATTACTGTTAAAGGTGACGCGGGAGATACTGCGGGACATTGTTCAAGCGGCGGAAAAATTTATATAGGCGGTCGTGCGGGTACTCGTACAGGTTCATTGATGAAACATGATCCGCTTTATGAAGAGCCTGAACTTTGGGTTTTGAAAAATGTCGGCAGTTTTTCATTTGAGTTTATGGGTGGCGGTCGTGCCGTTGTCTGTGGCGTGGACAGTCAAGAATTTTCATCAGTTTTGGGAGATCGTCCCTGCGTCGGAATGGTCGGCGGAATTGTTTATGTTCGCGGAAATATTTCTGACTATCCGAAAGATATTTTATGCCTTGAACTTGATGAAAATGATATTGCTTTTCTTAAAGGCGGTATGAATAATTTTCTCAACGCTGTAGAAAAATCTGAACTTCTCGGCGAACTTTCTGATTGGAAAGAATGGAAAAAACTTCGTCCGCTGACTTTTGAAGAGAAAAAGCCTGAAGTTTTGCCTGACCTTGCCGCATTCAGAAAAAATAACTGGGTGAAAGGCGGAATTTTTTCAGATGTTGCCGTTGATGATTTTCAAGTTTTAAATACTGTTAATCGCGGGCTTTATCGTTTGAGAGTTCCAAGTTGGGACAATGCAAAATTTTCTGCACCGTGTCAATTTAACTGCCCGACAGGTATTCCGACTCAAAAAAGATTGGAACTTTTACGAAACGGAAAAATTGATGAGGCTTTAAAACTTGTTTTAAAATTTACTCCGTTTCCCGGTTCTGTTTGCGGAACTCTTTGCCCGAATCCCTGCATGGAAGGTTGTACACGCGGAAAAATTGACGACGCAATAAAAATTGGTGAGCTTGGTTTAAAATCAACTTATATCGAAATTGAACCGCCAAAAAATTTTACAGGAAAAAAAGTTTCAATTATCGGCGGAGGAGTTGCGGGACTTTCTGCGGCTTGGCAACTTCGTCAACTCGGTCATGAGATTACTGTTTATGATGACGCTGAAAAAATCGGCGGAAAACTTTCTCAAGTTATTCCACATTCAAGAATGCCGCAAGAAATTTTGCAAGCAGAATTAAACAGAATAGAAAAACTGGGAGTAAAATTTGTTTCAAATTGCAAAGTCGATAAAGAAATTTTTGAAAAGATTTGCAATGAAAGCGACGCAGTTTTAATTTCGACAGGCGGACACAAAGCAAGATTTTTTAATTGGGAAGGTTCAGAAAAATTAACTTTCGGCGTAGAATTTTTGAAAAAAATAAATAGCGGTGAAAAACCTTTTGTCGGAAAAAATGTTGTGGTCATCGGCGGAGGAAATTCCGGAATGGACGTTGCGACTTCTGCTTATGAACAAGGTGCGGAAAAAGTTGTTGTCGTTGATGTCGTGAAACCTGCCGCTTTTGAAAAAGAAATTAAACGTCTTGAAGATTTTGGCGGAAAAATTGTTTGGCCTTTTATGACGAAAAAAATTACCGACGAAGGAATTTTTTCAGATGACGGCAGATTTATTGAAGCGGATCAAGTTATTGTTTCAATCGGTGAAGAACCTGTGTTGGATTATTTGCCCGATAATCCCGAAATTAAAAAATTTAGAAATTCTTGGCTGATTCCTGACTCAGAGAAAAAGATTTTACCGAAGGTTTTTGCGGCGGGCGATGTAATTAAACCCGGCAGACTTACTGACGCAATAGGCGACGCAAGAAAAACTGCTTTGATGATAAATCAATTTTTAAACGGCGAAAAAATTACTCCGCTTGAAAATAAAAAAATTATTCCGCCTGAAAATATTTCAAGAAAACTTTTTGAAAAATGTCATCATTGTGATATAAGCGTTGAAAATGAAAAATTTCGCTGTATTTCTTGCGGAACTTGCCGAGATTGTAAAATGTGCTTAAATTCTTGTCCCGAAAAAGCTATTTCAAGAATCGAACACGAGGACGGAACTTGGGAATATGTTTCCGACGAAAATAAATGTATCGGTTGCGGAATTTGTGCGGGAGTTTGTCCCTGCGGTGTTTGGAATTTAAAAGATAATCCGACCGAAATTAAAATGTATTTTAACAATTAGGAATTAGAAATGCGTAATGCGTAATTAAAGTTTGTGAAAAATTTTTTCGCGTTACGCATTTTTTTTAAAAGTGAAAAGCGAGTTGAAAAATTATGGCGAAAATTAACGAAAATTATTTAAAACTTCCGAGCAATTATCTTTTTTCTGAAATTGCAAAACGTGTAAAAAATTTTCAAGAAAAAAATCCTGACGCAGAAATTATAAAATTGGGAATAGGTGATGTCACTCAACCTTTGCCGAAAGTTTGTATTGACGCAATGACTAAAGCTGTTCAAGAAATGGGAAATGCTGAAACTTTTCGCGGTTACGGCCCTGAACAAGGTTATAATTTTTTGCGTGAAAAAATTTCCGAATGGAATTATAAAAAAAATGGAATTGATATTTCTGCGGACGAAATTTTTATTAGCGACGGATCAAAATGTGACTGCGGAAATATTCAAGAAATTTTTTCTTTGGACAATAAAATTGCAATTTTTGATCCGGTTTATCCTGTTTATCTCGACTCAAATATTATGGCGGGACGCACTGAAATAATTTTTTTGCCGTGCACTGAAGAAAATAATTTTTCTCCTGAGCCTCCGAATGAAAAAGTTGATTTGATTTATCTTTGTTCGCCGAATAATCCGACGGGAACAGTTTTAAACAAAAAAATTTTAAAAAATTGGATTGATTATGCGAAAAAAAATAATTCTGTGATTTTTTTTGACGCTGCTTATTCTGCATACATTACTGAAAAAAATATTCCTCATTCAATTTACGAAATTGATGGTGCAAAAGATGTTGCGATAGAATTTCGTTCTTTTTCAAAAACTGCGGGATTTACAGGAACTCGTTGCGGATATGTTGTAATTCCTGAAAATTTATTCGGAACAACTTCAAGCGGAGAAAAAATTTTATTGAAAAATTTGTGGTTGCGTCGTCAGACTACAAAATTTAACGGCACTGCTTATATAATTCAACGCGGGGCTGCGGCAATTTATTCTGATGAAGGACAAGTACAAATAAAAAATTTGATAAATTATTATTTGGAAAATGCACGGATAATTTGCGAAGGTTTAAAAGAAATCGGATTAAAATTTTTTGGCGGAAAAAATGCTCCATATATCTGGTTAAAAACTCCTGAAAATTTTTCTTCATGGGAATATTTTGACGAACTTTTAAAAAATTTCAATATTGTAGGAACTCCCGGAGCAGGTTTTGGGGCTTGTGGCGAAAATTATTTACGTTTGACTTCATTCGGCAATCGTGAAGAAACTTTAAAAGCTGTCGAAAGACTAAAAAAATAATTCGTTGTTCTTATAGCGATTTGGAAAAATAATGTCATTAACCCGAGTGAGCGAAACAACCTTGACAATCAGAAAGTAAAATTCTGAAAACAGCGACTTTGATGGCATTTCGTAAAAGTTTAACATCGCGAATTTTCCATTTGCGAAGAAAAGTTTTCAATTTTGATCAAAGCATCTCGATTGGATTCAAGTCAGGACTATAAGGCGACAAATATAAGGGCAGAGCATTTGCCGATAAAATCAATTCCTTTACGCCTTTTACCTTGTGTAACGCTACACGCTCGAGTGGGAGGGCGGACAAAAAACGGGACAAATTAAGCAACGAAATTCATTTTTTTTCTGTATTCTAACGGGCTTAAAAATCCCAAAGATTTCTTAATTCTGATTACATTATATTACTCCGACGACAATAAATACTAAATATTTATCGTGAGATTCTATTCGCATTTCACGTCTGCTAAAAATTTCTCACAGTTTTTGGTAATTTTAATCGTCGGTGTAATACC